>JAISFM010000198.1 GCA_031263605.1 Clostridiales bacterium
TGTTATCGACTTTACAACAAGGCAAGGTTTACGGAACGGCGGCGATAAAGATTTATGACGAATGTTGCGCGTCATTCGGTTGGGACAGGAGCCAGCGCGGGAAATTCGCGCAACAGCGACGCTTGTTTGCCGTGGCAGCCGACGCGGACAGAAAGCGCAATATATGGTTTATATGCCACAGTAATTGGACAAAAGAACACGGTAAGGGCGGTAAGATAAATACCATTAAGGATAACCGCGATACTGTCGAGGTGAAATTTATCTATCCGATCGCCGAGCCACAGGCTTGCGATTTGAACGATACCGTAGTGTTTGCAAAAAGAAAGGATGGGTTTTATGAATTTTTAGGCGTCTACAAGATGACAGGCATAACTCCCGGTCGGATGGAAACGCGCAATCAAATTGAAACCTATAAACGGATCGGGTCGGTTTGGCCGATATAAAATCCGAGGCGGCAAGTCAAGCGTGGCCCCTATCAGCCCACTATTTGTCCACTCCGTGGAAAACCCTGAATTTGAGAGGAACGAAAAATGTCTTTAAAACCGTTTGAATGTAAAAAGTGCGGCGCGACGCTCGAAAAACTGGGCAACGGCTCTTTGGTTTGCCGTCATTGCGGGACGATACATGAAAATCAAGACGACGTAATAAACGTAAATACGACGAATAATATAACGAATAACGTTCGCAACGAGAATCATTTTTACGGGGCGACCGTATTAACGCAGGCGCAGAAAGATAATGTCGAAGGATATTTTTTCAGATTGATTCAGGAATACAAGCAAGGGAATTTCATAGACGCGAAAAAGTTTTTGGACAAGATTTTGGAAACGGATCCTTTAAATCCCGACGCGGACATCGTTAAAGCGTTTTTTAACGAATTTTTTAGAATGCAAAAAGTTAAGGTTTCGTTTGAGGAATTATTATATTTTGTTGAAACGCACATTATAAAAAGCATAACGCAAAGCGCGGAAACGTCTTTGTGGATTTTTGCTTTTGAAATGCAAAAATATATGCAAGAATTTACAACTGAAAATATCAAGGCTTTTCAAGGGATCATTCAACGAATAGTTGCTGCGGCGCGTATAGGCACCGACAAAGATTTCAAACCGATTGGCGATAATGCCAGAAGATTCTTGGACATTTTAGCGCGGTATGTAAAAAATGGTCAGGCGTATTTTTTGAAGAAAATACGCAGATTAACGGGTTGGTTAATATTTTTTTTATGTGTTCTGGGCGCTATTTTTCTGGCTGCAATTATTGAGGGGAATTTGGCATGAACAAGGTCATAGGGATTTCCTATAAAACATTGCGTTTCTTTTTTTTTATCAATTTATACTCCCACGTCGGCGGCGACGGCAATCGACATGCGTCAATCATTAGAGTTGTTATGAAATTAAAAAATGCGCAAAGCCGCCGCAAGTTAGTTGCGTGACAACTCTAATGACAAAGGGGATGCCGCTCAAATGCTGATAGAACATTGTCAAGGGCTAACCACCCCGCCGCCATAGGCGGCACCCCTCCGTGGGAGGGGAATTTTTTAAAGGTGGGAGATTTCTCGGCTTTGCTCAGATCATGACAGGACGATTCACAATTCATAATTCACAATGCACAATAGAGGGCTATGGAAGATGGAAGAGGGTCGGTCGCGCGTTACTCGCGCGGGGGCGCAATCAAATCGGCATGACAGAGGGAGTGCGTGGGGCGTTCTCCTGTTCGGTAGAGATTGCCGCGTCGCGCTTTCGCGCTCCTCGCAATGACAAACGAGGCGTTCGCGCTCCTCGCAACAAGTCTAATGACAAAAGCGGCGTTTGTGCTCCTCGCAATGACCCCGTATTCATTTCGCTACAAGTCTAATGACTGGTATCAGCGCTCTTTGTCCGCTCTCTTGATTAAAAGTGTCCATTCCCCTTTGACTAAGGGAGTGTACAAACCGCATTGCTGCCGGTCATTGCGAGGAGCGCGAAGCGCGACGCGGCAATCGCTACCGAACACGAAACGCGCCTTTTTATATAGAGATTGCCGCGTCACGCGTTCCGCGCTCCTCGCAATGACTTGCCGTGTTTATGAGCAATGCGGATTGTACACTCCCTTGACTAAAAGCCCCTTTCATTTTTCATCTTTATATGGTATAATACCCGTATGAAAGAAATTTTTATTGAAAAGAGAACGCTGCCCGAGGCCTATCATGCCGCTTTGGCGGCTTTGTGGGGGTTGGGCGAAAAGGTTGGCTGTTCGGATTACAACACGGATTGCGTCGAATGCGCGATGACGGTTGCGGTTCAAAAACCGACGGCGGAACCGAGGGTCAGCAAACTCATCATCGGCGGCCCGCACGAATTGCAGCAATATTGCATGGAAATGCTGGACGGGATTTTGGACTTCAAGATCGAGCGGGGCTGGCATTATACATACCATGCCCGTTACGCTAAGTATTATGATTTTATCGTCGGCGAGTTGAAGCGCAACCCCGAAAGCCGGCGGGCGATCGTCTCGATTCGGGAAAACGCGGAGGACGCGGGCGCGGACAGCCCCGCCTGTATGCAGTCGCTGCAATTCTTTATCCGCGGCGGCAAATTGGACTTGATGGTTTTGTTCCGCAGCAACGACCTGCCCGAAGCCTTTTTCTTTAACGCCTTTGCGCTGATCCGGTTGCAGGAGCGCGCGGCGGCGGCGTTGGGCGTCAAAGTCGGAACCTATACGCACCGCAGCAACAGTATGCACGCGTATAAAAAGAATTTCGATATGCTCGCGGGCTTTGTGCGTTCCGTCGAAGCCAAGCCGATCGGGGAACTTGTCTACGGTTACAAGGGCGATTTTCAAGACATGATGGAGGAGGAAATCCCCGCTATTATGAAAAAGGTCGAACAATTACAAGAATAGCCCCGCCGAAAAACAAACGAGCCCCGCGAAAGCGCAACTCAAAAGATTGACGGCGTTGTTGTCCACAAAACGGAACCCCCGCGCCAAATGATAGGGGCCGCCGCCCGCGTTTTCCGTCAAGCCCGCGCCGTCGGGCAGCAGGTATTTCGCTTGAAAGCGCGAGCCCAGTAAACTGTCGAACAGCGCGCCGAGGAACCCGCCGCAAAACACCATGACGGCGGCCAAAGGATTGAGGGCGTAAGGAGCCGCCAAAGCCGGCGGGTTCAAAGCGGCGTCGAACAGGGGGCAGGCCGCGATTGCCGCCGCGCCCGCAGCCGACGCGATCAAGCCCAGCGGGGACACGCCGCCCGACAGCCCCCTTTGAACGGGCTTAAAGGTAGCGACGTCCAACGGCAGTTTTTTGCTTAATATCCCGATTTCGGACGCGAGCGTATCGGCGAGGGAGAACGCCAACGCGCCGTAGGCCCCGACCAAACAGGCGGCTTTTCCGGTGAAATAAAAGAGCGCGGCGAACAACAGGGCGGGCGCGCTGTTGCAAAAGACTTGGATGGCCGTCCTGCCGCGTTTTTGGGGGAATTGCTCCCCGTCTTTTAATTGAGAATTGAGAATTGGGAATTGAGAAGTATTGTCGGGATTATTATCGATTTGTTCCCCGACTGATTTTTCTTTTTTGGTCGGACTATTTTCTTTTGACGGGCAATCTGTGATGGGCTGACTTAAAGAAAAATGTCCGGAACACTGTGGACTGCCCCTGCGTTTCGCTCCGACGAACCCCGCAACGTTTGCGATTACAAAGAACGCGGTCAGCGCGGCGAACAAGCCCGCGCCGCCCGTCAAATACAGCAAAACGCCCGTTACGACGGCCGCCAAAAACGCGTCGGCGGTCAAGGCCTTTAACCCGAACGCCGCGCCCGCGACCAGAACGGAAACCGCGGCGGCGATGCAAAAGCCCCGCAAATCGGTTGCGCCGAACGCAAGGCACGCCAAAAACAGCGCGGCGGGCATCAAAATATTGTCCAATCCGTAGCGTGAAATCAATTCGGCGGCCGCGCCCGCCGTCCCCGCGACGAGGGCGAGGCCGAGGGCGAACCGAATATCGACGGCCGCGCCGCCGGCCAATTGCTCTGGCGCAAAAAACAGCGTGGGCAAAGCGATGGCTAAAACGGCCGCGACGCTCGCGGCAAACGCGGCCAAGCCGCCCGCTAACGACTTGTCGGAGAGGGGCGCGGGGAATTTGCGCTTGCCGAACCTCACGCCTATAATCCCCGCAAGCGCGTCGCCCCAGCCGAACGCGAGCATGGCGGCCATGGCGTACAGGCGGTATCCCGCGGCGAAGCCCAAAACGGCGAGCAGCGCGGTCGAGGCCGCGTAATAGACCGTGCCGGGATATTTCGCGCCCTCGGCGCGTTCGATGCTTTTGATCAAGCCTTTTTTATAGGAAAGCGCGTTGAGGGCGATAAAGGTCAGCGGCACGAACAGCGCGAACCAAAAATTGTCCAACAGGAAATAATAGATTAAACTCCAATGCGCGACGGCGATATGCACGAATTTGCGGTTCCATTCGTCCTTCAACTTTCCCCGGGCTTTGAGCAGCAGCGAAAGGCAGAGGATCGAAATCACGAACGCATAGGACGCGGCCAGCCCGATTAAATTCAAGATCAGGCCGTTTCCGGTGAATTTAAAATTGTACGTTCCGTCGGGCATTTTTAATAGTATACCACATCGAACGGCAAAACGCAAAACGCAAATATCCACGGGAGCGGGCAAACCGTGTTGAATATAAACACGGGAAGTCATTGCGAGGAGCGCGGAAGCGCGACGCGGCAATCTCTACAAAACATGAAACGCGCCTTTTTGTATAGAGATTGCTTCGTCGCTCACTGCGTTCGCTCCTCGCAATGACTTGCGACGGAATTAAAAGGCGAGCGGAATTGCGCCGGATTTTTGCGGCAAACCTAATGACATAGGGCAGCGCGTTCGGAATGAGAGAGGAAAGCGCGGGGCGTTCGTGTGTTTGGTAGAGATTGCCGCGTCGCGCTTTGCGCTCCTCGCAATGACACGCGGGGCGTTTCGCCTCGAAAAGACGCGCAAGGCCGCCGCAGGTTAATTTCGCTGCAAGTCTAATGACCGCGTATTCATGTCGCTGCAAGTCTAATGACCGGTTGCAATACTGTTTGTCCGCTCCCATCTCCACGGCGACAGCGGTTGCTTTTTTTAAGGGCTTTTGTTATTAGAAACGGAGCAAAGCCGAGAAACATTCTACAATGGTAAGGTGGGGATCTCTCCGCTCCGCTCATTGCATTCGCTCTCGAAAGAGACGACATGCGGATTTTCGCGGCTTTCAAACCTTCCTCGCCCGCAATTCGTCATTTGTCATTCGTCATTTGCCTTCGTCATTATCCCCGCCATTTTCCGGCCGCAACGCCCTCATAACAGTTGATATTTTTTTAAAAATGTGGTATTATCTTTAATAGGGTAAATTAGACAGTGTTTGCGGCATTGTCTAAAATTTGTAAACACTGTCCGATAGGCGAATTTTTTTCGCAAATCAAAATAAAAGGAGAAAAAACCATGATCAAAACGTTGACGGCATACACGCGGGAAATTGACGACCCGGAAGCGGCGGCCGCCGAAATTCTGGGGCAGTTGGATTTGCCGAAGAATCAACTCAAAAATTCGCTGGGATTGGTATCGTGCTTTTCGGAGTTCGCCGACACCGGGGTTTTGGCCGCGCTGAAAGACGCGCTGCCGTTCGAGTTTATCGGCTCTACGACCTGCCTGTGCGGCATGGCGGGGCAGACCGACCAGGTGCTTCTGTGCCTGACGGTGCTGACAAGCGATACCGTAGAGTTCAAAACGGGATGGAGCGACTCCGTCATGACGGACACGGAAGCGGCGACCGCTACGGCGTACGCGCGCGCGGCGGCGGGGCAAAAGGGAAGGCCCTCGCTGGGCTTTGTCTACGCGCCCCTTATCCTCACGATTTCGGGCGATTTAATGCTTACCGCGCTGGACAAAGCGTCCGGCGGCGTGCCGCTGTTCGGCTCGTCCGCGCTCGACCACACGATGGATTACTCGACCGCGCAGACGATTTACAACGGCGGGACGGCCCGCGATCGGGTGGCCGTCGCGCTGCTCTACGGCGAGGTGAACGCCGAGTTCGACGCCGTGTTCGTAGACGCGGACAAAATCCGCCGCCAAAAGGCGATCATCACGGGTTCCAAGTACAATCTTTTGATCAGCGTCAACAATACCAACGCGGTGGAATACCTCCTGTCGATCGGCTTGACCCGCGACCAGATCACCAACGGGCTGGGGGTCGTGCCGCTGACGGTGGGCTACGAGGGCGGCGGCAAGGCCGTGGCGCGCGCGGTGTATTCCACCACGCGGGACGGCTATGCGGTTTGCGGCGGCGAGATGCCGGTCAACGCCACCTTGGGCGTGGGGCGGATCGACTATGACGACGTAGTTTCGACCGCCGAAGCGTCCGCCCGCAAGATGCTCGCGCCGGACGGCGCGGGCGCGCTCGCGTTCTCCTGCATGGCGCGGTACCTCGTTTTGGGGGCGCGTTCCCAGGCGGAGGCGGAGGTGTTCGGCGCGGTCGCCTGCGAGAGGGGTACGCCCTATCAAATCATGTATTCGGGCGGCGAGATATGCCCCGTGCCGGACGAGAACGGCAAACTCAAAAACAGGTTCCACAACTTCTCTTTGGTGACGTGCAAGATCAGGTAGGTTAGGCATACTAAAGATAAAAGATAAAAGGTAAAAGATAAAAGATTAGGTAATAAGTAATAGGTAATAGGTAATAAGTTTGGATAGAGGATAGAGCGCGGGCGGTTCCCAAAGGCTCTTACCGTGTAAAAACCTAATCCATAATTTGTCAATTGGCCATTGTAAATTGTAAATACAAAGAAAAGCCATGAGCGAAATACAAAACGACACCCCCAAAATGTCCCCGGAAGAGGAACTCATAAGCCTGCGGCGCGAAACGCGGGCTTTGCGCAGGCGGCTTTCGCTCGCGGAGGAGAATTTAAAACGCTCCCAGATGGTCTACGTGGCGCAGGAACGCGCCGAATTCGTTTTAAAGGAATCCTCAAAACGGGATTTGGAATATTTCAAACTCGTCCTCGACAACTCGACCAACATTATCATGCTGTTCGACATCGACGGCCGTTTCGCTTACGCGACGCAAGCCTTTCTGCGCGTCGCGGGCATCCCTAATTTCGGGCTGTTGAACGGGCGGCATTACAAGGACGCGCTCGCGCCGTTGATGCCGGCGGCCGCGCTGGACATGTTCTCGGATTTGCTGACCGAGGCGGTTCGGGCCAACGCGACGATCGTGCGGCAGGAGCCGGTGGATTTCAGCGACGCGGGCAACACGCGCGATTACGCGGTGAGCGTGACGCCGATGCTGAACGAGGGCGGGCGCAACATCGGCATCATGGCGCTTTTCAACGACATGACGGACGTAAATCGGGCGTTGGACGCGGCGAACCGCGCGAACCGCGCGAAATCGGATTTTTTGGCGAACATGTCGCACGAGATCCGCACGCCGCTGAACGCCGTGATCGGCATGTCGGCGATAGCGCGCGGGACGCGGGACGTGGACCGGATACACTACTGCATGGAAAAGATAGAGGAGTCGTCGGCGCACCTTTTAGGGGTAGTCAACGACATACTCGACATGTCGAAAATCGAGGCCGACCGTTTCGAATTGTCCTATACCGAATTTAATTTTGAAAAGATGCTGATGCGCCTTGTGGACGTCATGCGCTTCAAATTCGAGGAAAAGAGCATATCGTTCGACGTCTATTCCGACCCGGCGATTCCCTACACGCTGAAAACGGACGAGCAGCGTTTGTCGCAAACCATAATGAACCTGTTGTCCAACGCGGCGAAATTCACGCCGAGCGGCGGTTCGGTGCTGTTAAAGGCGGTGTTGGAAAGCCAGGAAGACGGCGTGAACGAGATTTCGTTTGCGGTAAAGGATTCGGGCATCGGCATCACGCCGGAGCAAAAAGACCGCCTGTTCAAACCGTTTTCGCAGGCCGACAACAGCATATCCCGCAAATTCGGCGGCACGGGGCTCGGCCTCGCGATCTCGAAGCGGATTGTCGAGATGATGGGCGGCGGCATTTCGGTTTATTCCGAACCCGGCCAAGGCTCGGAATTTGTCTTTACGATCCGCGCCAAGACCGGGCAAACCGGGATAAAAACCCGAATGGACCGCAAAAACCTGCGCCTTCTCGTCGTGGACGACATGCCCTACGTTTTGGAAATGCTGCGGCAGATCGCCGACAAATTGGGCGTGCAGTGCGACGGGGCCGACAGCGGCGCGCGCGCGCTGGCCCTGATGGAAAAGGGTAACTACGACCTGATCTTTGTCGATTGGAAGATGCCCGGCATGGACGGGGTGGAACTGTCGCGGCGGATCACCGAGAGATTCGGCGAAAAAACCGTCGTCATCATGATTTCCGCCGCCGACTGGACGCACATCGAGAGCGACGCCAAGGCGGCGGGCGTCAAGGAATTTGTGCAAAAGCCTTTGCTGCTGCCCGTCGTCGAGGCCGTTTTGGACAAATATTCGACGGACGGCGGCGAGGAGGCCAAAGCCGACACGGTCAGTTTCAAGGGCAAGACGATAATGCTGGTCGAGGACGTCCCCTTAAACCGCGAAATAGTGATTACCCTGCTTGAAGACACGGGCGTAGAGATTGTTTCGGCGGAGAACGGCAAAAACGCGTTCGACCTGTTCAACGCCGACCCCTACAAATACGACTTGATTTTCATGGACGTGCATATGCCGGTTATGGACGGTTACGAGGCGACCCGTCAAATCCGTTCGTTAGAGGTGCCGGTCGCCCGCACAATCCCGATTGTCGCGATGACGGCGAACGTTTTCAAGGAGGACGTAGAAAAGTGCCTTGCGTCCGGCATGAACGACCACGTGGGCAAACCGATAAACATCGAACAGGTTATCGAGAAAATAAAGCAGTATACCTTATAGCGGCATAATAAATGCGGAATGCCAAATTCCGGATAAAGCAAATTGCGCATTATGCGGGGAAAACTTTTAAAAAATTCCCCTCTGGCGGTGCGGGTGGACGAGAATGAAGCCCTTAACCATGGACTATGGACTGTGAACTATACAAAGCCGAGTCGCATTGAAAATATTTTTAAACGTTTGGTCACTAAACTATTGACTTTCCGAAATTCCCATGATATAATACGTTCGTAAGATAAAAGATAAAAGATAAAAGATAAAAGATAAAAGATAAAAGTTTCGGATAAATATCATTGCGCTCTGCTCTGTCATTCTGTTTGCTGTGAAGAATCCCTACCTTATCTATTACCTATTACTTATTACCTATTACCTACTTAATTATATTTTACTTTTTATATTTTATCTAATAAAACTACCTACCCCACGTGTAACACCGTCACTGTCGTGGGGCGGGTGGGCATGTTTGCGGGATGCCGTTAAAGAGGAAGTATGGGTATTTCTATTGCCTATATGA
>JAISFM010000208.1 GCA_031263605.1 Clostridiales bacterium
CGTTGACGGGCGTCGCCGCGCACGAAGTATTGGGCGTCGGTTTCGCCGTCCTTTGTATTATTCACTGCTATAATAACAGGCATTGGGCAAAAGGCGCGTTGAAAGCAGTCCGCAAAAAAGAATTTGCGCCGAAAAAGACGGCGGCGCTGATCGTAAACGTGTTATTGGCAATCACTTTTTTTACGGTAATTGTCAGCGGCGTATTGGTTTCGGTCGTAATATTTGCGATTTTTAACATTCCGTACTTTGAAATATTCTATACTGTTCATTCATGGTCGGCGCGGGCGCTTTTAATTTTATCCTTAACGCATTTATTTTTGCATATAAAAACGATAAAGACGTTTTTTAGGAACAGAAAGAAAAAGGACAAAGAACCGATAAAGAATCAAGTAACGGACGGAGGCGGCAAATGAAAAAAGCAATCGCGATAAACGGAAGCCCGCGAAAGAACGGGAATACGGCGGCATTGTTGCAAAAGGCCCTCGACGGCGCAAGGATTCAAGGCGCGGAAGTCGAGTTGATCCATTTGATCGATTGCGATTTCAAGGGCTGCGTAAGTTGCTTTGCTTGCAAGCGGAAAGGCGCGGAATTTATAGGCGGATGCGCTTATAAGGACGGCCTGACGCCGATTTTGGAAAAAGCGGCGTCGGCGGACGCGGTTATAGTAGGCTCGCCCATCTATATCGGCGACGTAACGAGCATGACGCGTTCGTTTATGGAGCGGTTTTTCTACCCGCGCATATCGTACGGCAATAAAGAAAATCGGCATAAAACGGATAAAAAAAGCACCGCGTTTATTTATACGATGAATGCAAGCAAACTACAATCAAAGATGTTTTTTTATATTTACCTGCTGAACAAAGGGCTGTTCAAGAAGTTCGGCGGGTATTCGGCGCGTTTGTTGAGTACGAACACATTGCAGTTTGACGATTATTCCCTGTACGACGCCGCTAATTTCAATGAACATAAAAAAAAAGAAAATCAGAGCGGACAAATTCCCGAAGGATTGCGAAAAGGCGTTTCAAATCGGTAAAAACTTGGTTACTTGATAGTGTGATTATAGGGGGCGCGGCGCGTCAAAATCCTTCATAATACGCTCTGTACATTTTTTGTAAATGCAGAATGCAGAATGCGCAGAATTGTTGACCCGCCGAAAGAATGGTAAATGACTAATGATAAATGATAAATGGTTGACCTGTCGAAAGAGAAACTTTGGGTATGCTTTACGTTCCTTGCCCACAGGCAATATCGGCTTCAACAAGCCTTATCCGAAATTTGTCAATTGTCAATTGTAAATTGCAACTCTCCCATTCACCTGCCGCTGTGTATAACGCCCGCTCCCGCAAGTCGGCAAAAACGCCGACCCTGCCCCATCCCGCGCGAAAAAACTTTTAAAAAGGGCGTTAAAACGCTTGACAGGCGGCGGCGGCGGCGGCGGCGGCGGCGGCGGTATAATATATACTGTTCAGCGATTCCGCGCCGTAGGCGCGGGGATTGTGGACAAGCCGTCCGGCCGAGGACGTTAAACAAGGAGAAAAACATGACCTACATAACGGTGCCCCTGCAATGCGACTACAAGAACAAGACGACGACCGGCGAAGTCGCGAACGACACGCAAAAAGTAATCGCCCAATACGCCGCGCAAGGCTACGTCCTGATCGGGATTTACAGCCGGTCGATCACGGTAAAGCCGGGCTGTTTGGCCGCGCTCAGAAAAAAAGTCCCGACGCCCTACGTGTTCGACGTGGCCGTATTCGGGAAATAGCCGCAAAAGAGTTGCCGCGAAAGGACGCGCAAAGCCGCCGCAAGGCAATTTCGCGGCCGGCATACGGCCAAATGCGACGCGCCGTGCGAAAGTTCCCGAACACAGAGTATTACACAGGGCAACTCGGCGCGTCGGGCGGCGATGCGCCCGCGCGCCCCAAATTCTTTTGGGGCAACGCGGCGGCGTGGATTTCGGTTTCCCTTGCCCGCGCCGCCTGCCTGTCCGCCGCCGTTTACGGGGCCGCGGGGCTTTTCGGGTTATCGGGCGGCGGGGCGGTTGCGGCCGCATGGATTGCGGCGGCCGTCTCGGCCGCGTCCGCGCTCCTTTCCGGCGTCCCCCGTTTGCTGGTTTTCCTGATCAAGGTTTACCAACTCCGCGCGCCCGAAAGTTTGCGTTCGTCCTGCCGGTTCACGCCGTCCTGTTCGGTTTACGCGATCCTCGCGCTGGAAAAATATTTTTTCCCGGTCGCGCTGTTCAAGATCGGCAAACGCCTTTTGCGCTGCGCCCCGCCGAACGGCGGCGTCGATTTTCCATAGTGCCGGACGTTGGAAAGCGGGAATTGAGAGGCGGTTCGGGCATATTTACGATTTACAATTGACAATTGACAAATTAAGGATAAAGGGTCGGCGGGGTGCCCACGCGAAATTCCCCCGACCGACACTAACCACTAACCACTAACCACTAATCATTCAATCCGAAATTTGTAAATCGTAAATCATAAAGACGGTTTCAAAAAAACTACACAAAAAGGAGATCACAGCATGAATTGTCATCGTTGCGCCTCGGCGGAGAGCCGGGGCAGGGGAGTTTGCATGTATTGCGGCCGGCTGACGTCCGGCGCAAAAAGCGGGCGCGCGCCCGACGCGCCGGAAACGGCGGCGGAGGGCGCGCCCGTCGGGGTTCCGGATTTGATTCCGCCGTTCCCGACCGAAAGCGCGGGCTCGGGGGGAACCTGCAAGGGCGTTTTGCCGGGGATAGCGGCGGGGCTTCTCGGCGTGTTTTTGCTGATCCTCACCCTCGCGTTCAGAGCGTGGCGGCGTGGAGAGATGAACGAGGGGTTCCCGTTTTTATACCGCTTATTCTTTGAACGTTTTCGCGGCGCGCTCCTGTGGGCGTTCCGTTTGGCCGCGATCGGTTTGGGCGCGGCCGCGCTTGTGCTCGGTTTTCAAGGCAGGGGCAAAAACGAGGACCGCGCTTCGGCGGCAATCGCGGCGGGGATCGTCGGCCTGATTTTGGTTTTAATTTCGGTATTTATCCGCGTTTGATTTGCGTGGCGGCAATACGGTACCGTTCAAGAAATTTCGAGTGAAGTTTCGCGCGGTACCGTATTGCCCCGCCCCCTTTGCCGATACAGGTTTTGCAAGGGATTTTTTATACGGCAGAAAGTTTTTGAAAGGGCGCGGCGAGGCAACCACCCCGCCGCCTAACGGCGGCACCCTTCCGAGGGAGGGGAATTTTTTAATCGGTAGGGGATTTTTCATACCGCCAAAGTTTTTGAAAGGGCGCGGTTGCCCGCGCAAAATTCCCCCGACCACACTTCTTACTTCTCAATTCTCACTTCCCTGACCGACACTAACCACTACTCACTAACTACTCAATCCATAATTTGTAAATTGTCAATCGTAAATCGTCAATATCCCGGCATATTTTCCGGCCTGTCCACATAAACATAGCATTATGCACAATACTGTGGATAACTATGTGGATAAGTGGATTAAACGACGCGAATCTATGCCGCCGAGCCGTTCCGCCGTTGAAAATCAGTCAATAATTTCTCAATTTTCAATTTTCAATGCTCAATTCCCCAAAGGGGGTTCCCGCCCATGATGCTTGTCGTCAAACGGAAAACCCTCTTTATAGCGGCGGGCATGGCCGCGCTTTTCCTCGTGCTGATTCTGCTGCCCGCGATACTGTCGGCGGCGCGGGTGGCGGGCGCGCCCAAGACGGGGCTGACGGTGGTGATCG
>JAISFM010000290.1 GCA_031263605.1 Clostridiales bacterium
TTTATGGACATACGGAAGCGCGTGTATCGGTTCCCGAAGCTGCGGCAAAAGGCTTGTTTCGTCGCCGTCCCCACGACGGCCGGCACGGGCAGCGAGGTCACGCCCTTCGCCGTCATCACCGACGAGAAAACGGGCGTTAAATACCCCCTCGCCGATTACGAATTGATGCCCGATATGGCGATTGTGGACGCGGGCCTCATGATGAACGCGCCCAAGGGCTTGACGGCCGCGAGCGGCGTGGACGCGGTTACCCACGCTTTGGAAGCCTACGCGTCGATGCTTGCCACCGATTTCACGGACGGCATGGCGTTGCGCAGCTTAAGGGTTATGTTCGATTATTTGCCGCGCGCTTACGACGGCGGCGCGAACGACCCCGAGGCGCGCGAAAAGACGGCGCACGCCGCGACGATGGCGGGCATGGCTTTCGCCAACGCTTTTTTGGGCGTTTGCCATTCTATGGCGCACAAGTTAGGCGCGTTCTTCCACCTGCCGCACGGCGTGGCCAACGCGCTTCTTATCGAAGAGGTCTTGCTCTTCAACGCCGAGCCCGCGCCGCCTAAAATGGGGACGTTCCCGCAATACGCGTACCCCCACACCCTCGCGCGCTACGCCGAGGCCGCCGACGCGCTGAATTTGGGCGGCAAGACCGACGCGGAGAAATTGAAAAACCTTATCCGCGCGGTGGCGGATTTAAAGGCGCGGGTGGGGATAAAGCGGACTATCAAGGACTACGGCGTGGACGAAAAGGAATTTTTGGCAAAGGTGGACGAAATGAGCGAGCAGGCGTTCGACGACCAATGCACGGGCGCGAACCCGCGCTACCCGCTCATATCAGAAATCAAGAGAATGTATTTAAACGCCTATTACGGCGAAAAGGGAGGCAATAAATGATGAAACTCGATAAAGTGATCGCGGTGCGCAACACCAAAACGATTTACCGGGACGGCGGCAAGGTAATCAAGTTGTTCGACGAGAGTTATTCCAAGGCGGACATCTTGAACGAGGCCCTTAACCAGGCGTTGGTCGAGGAGACGGGTTTGGCCGTGCCGAGACTGTTAGAGGTCACGAAGATCGGCGGCAAGTGGGCTATCGTGATTGAGTTTATCCCGGGCAAGACCCTCGAAGAATTGATGAAGGAAAACCCGTCCAAAAAGGGCGAGTACCTGAACCTGTTCGTGGATTTGCAGGTAAAAGTCCACGCGCAACGCGCCCCGAACCTTAAAAAGTTAAAGGACAAAATGAACCGTAAAATATCGGAGGCGGATTTAAACGCTACGGTGCGGTACGACTTGCACACGCGGCTTGACGGTATGCCCAAGCACGACAAGGTTTGCCACGGGGATTTCAACCCCGGCAACATAATCATATCGGATAACGGCGGCGCGCCGTACATTATCGATTGGGCGCACGCGACGCAGGGCAACGCCTCGGCGGACGCGGCGCGCACCTACCTTTTATTTTGGCTGAACGGGGACATATCGGGCGCGGAGTCCTATCTCGATTTGTTCTGCGCAAAGAGCGGCACGGCGAAACAGTATGTGCAGAAATGGATTCCCATCGTCGCGGCGAGCCAGTCCGTAAAGGGCAAGCGTCAGGAGCGCGAGTTTCTAATGCATTGGATCGACGTGGTGGATTATGAGTGAGGGACGGGAACGCGTTAAAGGGTTTTTATCTTGAAAAATGTTTAATTGAGGATATAAATTATGGTTAAGGTAACGGTATGCATCGGCAGTTCCTGCCACTTAAAGGGCTCGCGGCATTTAGTAGAGCAATTACAGCGTCTTGTGAAATTGAAAAAACTCGACGCGGACGTAGATTTGAGCGGCACATTTTGCATGGGCAAATGCGGCGACGGCGGCGTGGCGGTTACCGTAAACGGCGAGCACTATTCGGTCAAGCCCGAGGACGCGGACGATTTTTTCGACACCGCCGTCGTCGGCGCGGTCAACGGCTGACTATGCCCGTTAACTATATCCGATTGCGCCAAAGTTCCGTCGTTCTTTCCGTGAGCGAAGAATCTCAACCTTATAAAAATGAAATGGGGAATAGCGCCTGTCGCGTGTTTCCTGCGCGTGATTCGGACTATTTTCTTCTTATTGGTCAGCCTTGACGAGCAAAACACGAGAAAAATGCCCGTTATATATTGTGGGTTACTTAGAATTTAAAACTGTAAAATGCCGCGACTGCTATAAGTGTTTGCGCGATTGCCCCGTAAAGGCGATCCGCTTTACGAACGGCCGCGCCGAAATCGCCGAGGAACGGTGCATATTGTGCGGCCGCTGTACTGTAGCTTGCCCGCAAAACGCCAAAAGCGTTCAGGACGACACGGGCGCGGTTTTAAAAATGCTCGGCGGCAAAACGCGCGCCGTCGCAAGCGTCGCCCCCGCGTTCGTAAGCAGTTTCCCATCGGCCGGCTTTTCGGCAATGAAAATAGCCCTAATAAAATTGGGGTTCTCGTCGGCCGAGGAAACGGCGGTCGGCGCGGCGGCGGTCAGCGCGGAATACGGGCGGTTGCTGCAAAGCGGGAGCTTTAAAAATTTCATCACTTCGGCTTGCCCGGCGGTCAACAACATGATACGGCTTTACTACCCGAAAGCCCTGCCCTATCTCGCCCCTGTGCCCTCGCCCATGACCGTACACGCGCGTATGATAAAACGCGCCGACCCCGACGCGAAAGTCGTGTTTATCGGGCCTTGCGTCGCCAAAAAACGCGAGGCCGCCGAAAGCGGCGGCACGGTGGACGCAGTGCTGACCTTTGAAAATTTGAAAGCCGCGTTTAAAACGCGCGGCATAGAGCCTCAAGCCCTCGCGCCGGCTTTGGCGGATAAAGGCGCGGATGTATTGAACAAAGCGCGATATTACCCCGTCAACCGCGGCATTATAAAATCGTTCGACAGGCTTCCCGACGGCTACGAATACGTCGCGGTGGACGGCGTAAACCGCTGTTTCGAGGTTTTAGAGGACATCGGGG
>JAISFM010000150.1 GCA_031263605.1 Clostridiales bacterium
CATTGCGAGGAGCGCGAAACGCCCCCTTTGTCATTGCGAGGAGCGCGGGAGCGCGACGCGGCAATCTCTATATAAAAAGACGCGTTTCGTGTTTTGCAGAGATTGCCGCGTCGCGCTTCGCGCTCCTCGCAATGGCCTTGCCGTGTTTATATTCAACGCGGTTTGTACACTCCCATGCGTTCGCGTGACAGCAGTCGGGCGCGCAAACTTCTTTGACCGACACTAACCACTAACCACTGTTCCCTTTTAATTTGGCCGACGCTAACCACTAACCACACTGCGTTCAGAACCCGCCGCCGGTCATCGGGTTTTGACGCGGCGCGACTCCGCCCACCTGTCCAATATCTCGAAAATATACGCCTCGTCCACGTCTTTTTTTTCCGTAATCTTTTTCAGAAGTTGTTCCGAGGACGTAAAACTTTCCATGAGTTTGGCCAGATTCGCGCTTTCGCCGTTTTGCGCCTTGACGACCCCGTCGAGGCCGCTTTTGATCGTTTCCAACTTGTTCCGGCTGTCGAACAGCGTGTCCGCCACGTCCTTGTTGATAAATTCGCCGACCCGCCGCACGTCGCGGTTGTAACTGTCCAGCGCGGTTTGCAGTTCCTTTAAGTTGTAACTTTTGGTTTTCTCCGCTAAAACCGCGTCAAGGCGCGAGATTTGCGCTTCGGCGCGCCCCTCGATCGCGTTCACCGCGTTCAGCCGCTCCTCGATTTTGGACAGCATCGCGCCCAACGCGCCGACCTCCGAGGCGTACCTGTTCGCCGCGCCGCCGAACCGGTCGATTTGGGACGACAAATCGGCGGCCTTTCCGGCCTGCCCCGACATTTGGCGAAAAATATCGTCGAGTTTCGCGCGGACGTCCCCGCCGAACGCCGCGTTCAATTTGTCGATGTTCTCGCGCATAGCCTCGTAGGTGCCGATAAAATCGGCCAGATTCTTTTGGATCGGTGTCAGCAAATCGCGGTAGGCCTTGAAACTGCCGATCAGGGATTTTAGTTCTTCGTTGTCCATGAATAACGCTCCTTTTTTTAGAGATAAGAGGGAAGGGGGTGAGGTAAGAGGTAAAAGGTAAGAGGTATTGTCGGGGATTTCTCGACTTCGCTCAGATCATGACAGGACAGCACGCAGTGCACAGTTAAGGACAACGTACTATGCGCAATCGGATTGACAACTTTGCGCAATGTCACCCGACCGATTTGCGCAATGTACTCTATCCGACACTAACCACTAACCACTAATCACTATTCCCTATTCCCTTTCACCTTTTACCTCTTACCTCACCCATTTATTTTTTTCAAGCCCGCGGCGGCGGCCTTGACCGTTTCCCGCATTCTGTCCAAGTCCTCTTGGACAAGGCCGACGATGACCTTCCGCGCGGCTTCGTTATCACCCACTTCGGGGAAAGCCGAAACGGCTTCCAGCCCCAAGCCCCCGCCCTGCCCCGCGCAGGATTCGGCGAGGCGCGCCAGCGTTTCGTCGTTGCAGAGGACGAATTGCCGCCGCGCGTCCCCGTACATCGCAAGGCGCAGGTATTGAATCCCCGCGTCGCGGTGCAGCCCTTTCGCGATATATTTCTCGCCGACGTCGATACGGTTGAGTTCCGCCGCCCGTTCGGGCTCCGACAGGATTTTTTGCGCGGCAAAGCGCGCGTTGTCGTACTGTCCGAGCGCAATGAACCTTTGGACGCGCTCCAACAATTCGTCCTGCTCCGCCTCGGTTTTGTCCGTGTCCAATATATCGGCAAGGGCGGCGGCTTCCGGCAGCGTCCGGAAATTCTCGGCAAAGAACGCGGAAAACGCCGGCGCCGCTTCGGCTTCCGTGACGTACAGCCGCTCCCGCGCGCGGGACACGCCCACGTACAGCAGGTTGAAATAATAGCGGTACACCGAATTTTCGTCGGCGGCCTTGCGGTCGATCGCCGCGCGCCCGAACGACCGCCATTGCGCGGCGTTCGCGGACAGCAAATCGCACAGCACGACGGTGTCGCGCTCCAAGCCCTTGATTTCGGCGACCGTCAAAATCTCCTGCTTTTTCAGCCGCGCCCGCAAACGCTCCTTTTCCCGCTGCCCCGCGACTACGACGGTGTAGTTGTTGAATGCCTGCCGGTTCAAACTGTCCAAAAAGTTGCGCCCTTGGACGTAAACCGCCGCCGAACGCGCGCCCTCGGCGTCCACGCTCTTGCTCTTTAAGACAAAACTGTGCACGCCGAACGCCCGCGCGTTGAGTTTCCCCAGATTTTCGGCGACGTCGGCGATCTTTTTGGTGTTGCGGTAGTTGTTGGACAACTCCGCCACGGAGGAAATATCCTTTTCGTACAGCAGGCGTTTGACGTAGGCAAAGGAAAAATACGAGGCGTTGATCATTTGCAGTGCGTCGCCCACGCAAAACAGTTTCAAGGACATCGTTTTAAAGAGGACGAGGTTGGCCTCGGTCATGTCCTGCACCTCGTCCAAAACCGCGAGGGAATAGCGCGGCAATTTGCCGCCCGCAAGCAACGCGCGGCTCATGCGGTTGTTGTCGGTCAGGTTGTTTTTTTGCAGGTGCCGGAAATACTCTTGCGCCAACGACCAAATGACCTCGCATTCGACGGGCGTGAAAGAATCCTTGCGGCGCGCCGTATATTCGGTTAAGGCCAAAGTTTTCTGCGGGTTCTCGGGGTCGCAGCAGCCCGAAATCATGCCGTAAATTTCCTTGTAAATCACCTCATGCGACAAATACGCCACGCGCGACAAACGCGCCGCCAACTGGTGGTTTTTGAGGTCTTGGACATAGGAGCGGACGAAATACCGCTCGTCGGCCGTTTCAAAGGCTTCGCCCGCGTATTGCCTGTATAAGTCCTCGATCAGGCAATAGTCCGTCTTGTCCTCTAAATAGTCCGCTATGCTTTTCAGTTTCGGGACGATTTGCTCCTCGCCCGCCACCGAAAGGCAGACGCCCAACTTGTTCTCCACGGCCTTGACGCGGCCGCCGCCGCAAAACACCGCCGCGCCCGTTTCCAAGTCCCCGATCAGCCGCCTGACGCCCGCGCAAAATTCCAAGACCTTTCCCTTTGTGTCCGCCAGCAGGCCGCGCGAAAAAGTGGAATACAAAATGCGCCCCGCATAGCCGCGCCCCGCCGCGAACACGATTTTATCGATGCAAAGGTTGGTCTTGCCCGAGCCCGCCACGCCCTGCACCAGCACGTTTTGATCTTCCAGCGCGACGATCCGGCTTTGCGTTGCGTCGAGTAGCGGGAAGTTGACGGTTTCCGAGCCCGTCAGGCGGTACAGTTTCAAAAAGTCCGCGCCCGGCGCGGCAACCGCGGCGGGAACAAATTCGGCGGCAAAGGTTTTTTGTTTCAACCTTTCCGCGAAACGGCGGTCGCCCCTGCGGACGAACGTTTCCCCGCCCGCGTATTTAAAAAAGATCAAGTCCTTTGGGCCCGCCTGCCCGCCCGCGCCGCGCACGCCCGCAACCGCGCCGCCCGTCGCGGCAAAGAAAACCGCGTCGCCGAGGCGCAGCCGGAAACAAGGCAGTTTCCCGCCGCCGCCCTGTTCGCGGCTTTGCGCGAATTGCCCGTCCGCGATCACGCTTTCACCGAGTTTCCCCAAAAAAAGGTCGATTTCGGCGAACGCGGCGGTTTGCCGGACAAACCGCTCCGTTTTATAGATCGCGGTTTCGCCCGAAAGGACGGTTTTATCGGCGTTGACGGTAAGAAACATGGCGGATAAAAGGGGGTAGGGAATAAGTAATAGGTAAGAGGTGAAAGGGAATAGGGAATAGTGGATAGGGAATAGTGATTAGTGGTTAGTGTCGGATAGAGTACATTGCGCAAAGTTGTCAATCCGATTGCGCATAGTACTTTGTCCTTAACTGTGCACAGTGCACTGTGGACTGCGCGCTGTCCTGTCATTGCGAGGAGCGCGAACGCCCCGTTTGTCATTGCGAGGAGCGCGAAGCGCGACGCGGCAATCTCTACCAAACACAAGAACGCCCCACGCGCAAACCTCCCCCGACCGAAACTGTGGACTGTGCATTGTACACTGTGCACTGTCCTGTCATTGCGAGGAGCGCGAACGCCCCGTTTGTCATTGCGAGGAGCGCGAAGCGCGACGCGGCAATCTCTACCGAACAGGGGAACGCCCGCGCGCAATGCCATTTCGAGCGCAGTCGAGAAATCTCCCACCATTAAAAAATTCCCCTCCCACGGAGGGGTGCCGCCAACGGCGGCGGGGTGGTTCCCAAAACAACTCGATCACAACTGTGCACTGTGGACTATAATTGTGCATTGTGCACTGTGCACTGTGCACTGTGAACTGCCTTTGTCATTAGACTTGTTACGAAACCTAATGACCCTATCGGCGCGGCTTGTCCGCTCCTCTCTCCTATATTTTAATATATTTCGGTCACGCTGTTGTCACGCGCGACGGCGGCGCACAAGCGCGCCGAGCCGTTTTTGCATTCGCCCGCGCGGAAATCGTAGAGGCGGGCGACTTTGCCCCCGTCCGCCGATTTTTGCGCCGCGCGGCGGGCGGCGGCGGTCGCCTCCGCGCTTTGCTTTTCGTACCGTTCTTGCAGCCGTTTCCGCAAAACGGCCAGCGCGCGCTCCTTGTTTTTCAACTGCGAGCGTTCGTCCCGGCAAACCGCGACGATCCCCGTCGGTACATGCGTGGCGCGCACGGCGGTTTCCACCTTGTTGACGTTTTGCCCGCCCGCGCCGTCCGAACGGTACAGGTCGATTTTTATATCGTCCCCGTTTATTTCAACCGCAACTTCCGTTTTCGGATACGCGGCCACAAAAATTTTAACCTGCGCGCCGCTCTGCAACACCGCTTGGTGAACGCCGGTTTCCTCGCGGAAACGGGAATACGCGCCCGCGCCGGCGACTTCCGCGGCATATCGGACTTTGCGCGCGTCGGTTTCCTCGCGGACGGCCTCTTTAACCAACAGCCCGCTTTTCTCGGCATACGTTTTGTACGCCGCAAACAAGGAACCCGCCGTTTTTTGCGCGCCGCCCTCGCCGCCGCGCACCTCTATCATCGCGGTTTCGGCGGCATAGCCCCCCGCGTCCGCCGACAATTTTCGCAGCGTTTCCGCGCACGCAAGGGCGTCGTTTTCCCTGCCGTCCCGCATTGCCGCCCGTACCGCGTCCGCCGCGGCCTTTATCGGTTCCAAAGCGGCGTATTCCGCCGTCAAACGCCGCCAATACCGATTGTCCGCGATCACTTCGGGCGCGTTGACCAGCCACGCCAGTTCCCCGTACCGCGCAAGCAGGCCCCGAGCGCGCTCCATGATTTTTTCAACCGCCTCGTTTTTCATGTCGTATCCGTTCCATTATAATATATTTTGCCCGCGCTGTCAAACGACGGGACAAAAGGGAGCGGATAAACCGCCGCCGCTCCGCATATCCCCCCGTGGAGCGGATAAAGAGCGTTGATACCGATCATTAGACTTGCAGCGAAATGAGTACGGGGTCATTGCGAGGAGCGCAAATGCCCCGCGTGTCATTGCGAGGAGCGCAAAGCGCGACGCGGCAATCTCTACCAAACACAGGAACGCCCCATTTGTCATTGCGAGGAGCGCAAACGCCCCGCGTGTCATTGCGAGGAGCGCGCACAATTTCCTATAACCGCAATTTGTCAATTGTAAATTGTCAATTGTAATTTGCTAGCCGTCAATTGTCAATCATAAACCGCAAATCGTCCGCGCACACCCAGGGTTTACGCATTAAAATATTTTAATGCGTAAACCCTGCGCACACCCCGCATATCCCCCGAAAACGCTTTACAAAACGGCGAACATACTATATAATAAATAGGCTCGTTTGGCGGCGTAGCTCAGCGGTAGAGCAATCGGTTCATACCCGATCGGTCGATGGTTCAAATCTGTCCGCCGCCACCATATAAGCCATGCCCCCTATCGGACAGCCGTTAAAGGCTGTCCGATATTCTTTCCATCGATTTATCCCCCGTTCTCGAAAAGCGTTCTCTTTTTCTATAAGGTTGGGATTTTTCACCTCAAACAGAATGACAGGACAGTCCACAGTTAAGGACAAAGTACTATGCGCAATCGGATTGACAACTTTGCGCAATGTACTCTATCCGACACTAACCACTAACCACTAATCACTATTCCCTTTTAATAGGTCGGGATTCTTCACAGCATTCAGAATGACAGGGCATAATCGAATAGGTGGGAGATTTCTCGACTTCGCTCAGATCATGACATATATGCGCATTCGGATTGACAACTTTGCGCAATCGGATTGACAGGACTTTGCGCGATTACCCCCCGCGCGAGAAACGCGCGACCGACCATCTTCCCTCTTCCATCTTACATCTTACATAGTCCGTCTTCCATCTTACATAGTCCATCTTCCATCTTACATAGTCCATCTTCCCTCTTACATAGTCCTCAATCCGCCCCTATCCCCTATTGCGGGGACGGGACGATTTCTTGGAGCAGGTCGAGAGTGTGGCCCGCCTGGATATTGCACGCGTACAATCTTACGCTTCCGTCGGTAAAACATAAAAAATCATAAGCCTTATCGATTTCATTAAACGTTTTGGGGATAAATCTAATGGCAAACGGATACGAATCGGCCATAGATGAATCATCTACCCCAAAATAATGATATTCCTGCCCCGCGCCCAAATAGCCGACCGCTATCGCCTCTAATTCCTTGAAGTCCTTTATAAAGATATTGCCGATGTCTTGATAAAGTCCGTAATCCTTTTTCTTTGCTTTATGAA
Organism: Clostridiales bacterium; assembly: GCA_031263605.1. GTDB lineage: Bacteria > Bacillota > Clostridia > Christensenellales > DUVY01 > BNZQ01. The sequence continues at coordinate 6,732 of JAISFM010000150.1, forward strand.
AATAACTTTTGTTCTTGCCGAAAAAATATACGGTATCCCTACCGTCCTTTCGCCCGAACAAAAAAGCCGTATCATAGGCTCCCGAAGTTACTTTGGACTCCACCTCTATATCGGAATCGACAAATTCCCGCGCCTTTTGGGGCGGCACCAAAGAAGTCGCGTATATATCCGTAAAGCCCAATTCATTTTTCGCGTAATCCGTCAGTTGCGAATCGTCGAGCAAATTCACGCAACCGGAAAAAACAAACGTCAGTATGATAGGGAAAACTATAAGGATTCGTTTCAATTTTTTCATGCCATCCTCCCGACAGGTTATATATACTCGGTGCAACAAATGTCCGCACCGTATATACTGTACCATACGAACGGACGCTTGTCAACTGTTTTTTAAAGATGGGCGTGTACAAACCGCATTGCTGCCGGTCATTGCGAGGAGCGCGAACGCCCCGCGTGTCATTGCGAGGAGCGCGAAGCGCGACGCGGCAATCTCAACCGAACAGAGGAACGCCCCGCGCTTCCGCTCTCATTCCGAACGCGCTACCCTCTGTCATTAGGTTTGCCGCAAAAATCCGGCGCAATTCCGCCCGCCTTTTAATTCCGCTGCAAGTCATTGCGAGGAGCGAACGCAGTGAGCGACGAAGCAATCTCTATATAAAAAGGCGCGTTTCGTGTTCGGTAGCGATTGCCGCGTCGCGCTTCGCGCTCCTCGCAATGACCCCGTAACAACGCGGTTTGCACACTCCCTTAAAGATTGATTTCTGATTGCGCATATATGTCATTTCGAGCGCAGTCGAGAAATCCCCCACAACTTGAAAAAAGAAGTGTCCGCCTCGGGCTTTCCCCGCGCCCCTTTCAAAAACTTTCAACATTTTATCATAACGGTATGCGCGCCAACTCTTGTCATTTCGAGCGTAGTCGAGAAATCTCCCACAACTTGAAAAAAAGAAGTGTCCGCTTCGGGGTTTCCCCGCGCCCCTTTCAAAAACTTTTACCTTTTCTTTCATTCTGAACGAATGAATAACCTTTAATTAAGTTCTTTGAGAAGTTGCCGCGCTTTTCCGGCAATCGCCCAATTTTCGGAATTTGCGCAAATGAGGAGAGCGTCTTCCTCCGATTCCAACACGAAAATTTTCTTTGCCGCCGCAACGCGAGCAGCCTTTACGTCCGCGCTACCTGGCTCTGTTATTCGTTCCGCCATCTTTTGTTCGGGCAAATCCCGAAACTCATAATAATATTTCACAAAAGATCCTTTCCCGATTATATCCAACAATTCATTTACTTGCGTATTATCGCTTTCGTAATCGTCAGTCGCAGTATTACTTTTTTCGCCTAAAATTTCCCGCGCCTTTTCGGCAACCGCCCAATTTTTGGAATTTGCGCACATTATGAGAGCATTTTCCTCTAACCCTAACTCGAATATTTTCTTTGCTACCGAAACGCGGGCGGCTTTCACTCCCGCTATACCATATTTAGTTATTCGTTCAATGACCTCTTGTTCGGACAAATCCCGCAAAGCATAATAATATTTTATAAAGAATCCTTTCCCGATTATATCCAGCAATTCTCGCGCTTGCGTATTCTCGTCATTATAATCATCAACATGATAATTATCTTTTTCAATATTTTGTCCGGCATCTCTATTTCTTTCTTTAATTACTTCAATATCATCATCGAATTGATCTTCATCCATTAATTTCTGACTTTGCCTTCCTTTCTCGCAGAGACTAAAAGCCACCCAAGTACCCAGCATAAGCGCAGGGAATATTATCCATAAGATAATTATGCAGACTACAAGCCCTTTGGAATGCTTGCCTTTTATGCTCTCTTTATCCTCTTTGCGCATTTTAAAGAGTGTATATAATATCATAATCAACAACATAAATCTAAACCTCCGTATATTTTTGCGAATAAAAAATACGCCCAAATTTCACGCCGCCGTTTTTATAAGAATAATAATGCCGCGCCGCGTTACTCTTGTGTATACGCCTTAAATCTTCAATTTCTGCGGCGCGAACCCGTATCAATAATTCGGTAAACTTTTCTTTTGATTCGACATAATCGTCAAGATCAATATGTAGGCATTCTTCCAATTCTTGCGCTTCTCGAATCCTCTTATCTATCGCTGTTTTTTTGTGAAGTACTTCTTTGCCTTCTTTAATATAAGTGGCGTTTTGCAAATAAGTCTTAAAGCCGATTGTATCCATAATTATATCCTCCAAGATTTTCAATGAATTATTCTGTCCCGCGCCCCGACGGGGCGCGGGACAACAAAAAGGGACGCGTCCCTGATTGGTTTCGCTGCATTCGATTTCATTGTACAGTACTTTACAAATGTTGTC
>JAISFM010000183.1 GCA_031263605.1 Clostridiales bacterium
GACGTTATGGACGGGGTGTTCGGCTGGCGAGGTGACAGTTTATGATACATAATGGGTTATTCGCTTGTGAAGGATGAGAAATTTAAATTATCTGGCAAGAAAGCATTGTTTGTAAGTAAGGAACGCAAAGCACGCCCGAAATTTCTTTTTCGACAGGCCAACATTTGAAACCGCCGCTCATATGCTTGCTATTGGAATAAAGTATGATATAATATAGTCTATCGCTTAAAAAAGCGCGGTATAATATAGTCTATCTTAAACGGGAGGGTATGATCTATGGAAAGCGATCAAAACAGCAAGCGCGCCGACGTGGCGGCGTATGTGTGGCCGTCGTATACGGGGGACGATATACGCGCGCGGCAGTTTTGGCCGAAAGGGTTCGGGGAATGGGAAAGCGTCCTGAAAATGAAGCCCAAATTCGAGGGGCATTTGTGGCCGCGCAAGCCGCTGTGGGGCTATGTCAACGAGGCCGACCCGCGCGTCATGGAAATGCAAATCGAGGCGGCGGCAAGCCACGGCGTGAATGCCTTTATTTACGATTGGTATTGGTACGACCGGCGGCCGTTTTTGGAGAATTGCTTAAACGACGGATTTCTGAAAGCCGCGAACAATCAAAAGATGAAGTTCTATTTGATGTGGGCGAACCACAATGCGTGTTACCTGTGGGACAGGCGGAACATTCATCTCGACGGGGTCATGTGGCGGGACGAAAACGCCGTGTGGCTGGGCGCGCAGGACAGGAATGAATTCGAGGCCATTGTAAAGCGGGTGATCGGGAAATACTTTTCGCGCCCGAACTATTATAAAATAGACGGCAAGCCGGTGTTTTCGGTTTACGACCTCGCGAACCTTGTCAAGGGCTTGGGCGGGACGGAAGCGGCGCGGGACGCGCTGGAATACTTTCGCCGGGAAACCGAACGGGCGGGGCATAAAGGCCTGCATTTGCAGGCGGTTTTAAATTGGCCGCTCGGTTTCGTGTGGGATTGGGAGTTCGAGCCGGCGCGGAAAGGGACGCCGTTCGGGGCCGTGGTGTCGGATTTGGGCTTTGACAGCGCGACGCACTATCAATTTATTTCGTTCGTGCGTGAGGAAAAGGACCGCATGGACTACGGCGAAATGCTGCCTAAATTTATCGCGCCGCAATACGAAAAAGCGGGCGGGGACTGCGCCGCGCCGTATGTCCCCCACGTGTCGGTGGGGTGGGACAACAACGTGCGGTACGAGAAGTTCCAAGCGCCGGTCTATGTGAACAATACGCCCGAGAACTTCGAGAAAGCCCTGCGCATGGCGAAGGAGTATTTGGACAAACGCCCCGCCTTGCCGCGCCTCGTGACGGTGAACAGTTGGAACGAATGGACGGAGGGCAGTTACTTGCAGCCCGACGACCTGTACGGCTACGGCTATTTGGAAGCGGTAAAAAAGGTGTTCGGCGCGGTTTAGGCTTGCGCCGGAATATAGGTTTTAAAAGTACGCGCAAAGGCGGCGGCAAATCGGTTTCGGAACAAGCCCGGCGCGTCCGGTCGAATAGAAAAGGCGGCGCGTCCGACTGAACCGATCGAACCGATCAAAACGAAAAAAAAGGAGACATATATATGAACGTGATCAGAGCGCACAAGGTGCCGGGGATAGGCGCGAGTTACGCGGAGCCCCTGTCGGGCGATTACAAGGCAAGGATAGGGGGGACGGAATGCCCCGTCTATGTTTGCCGCGTGTCGGCGATTCCATTCAATGTGTGGTGGAAAGGGCGGCAGCGGCCTGTCGGGCAGAGCGAACTTGCCTCTACGGTGAGTTTCGAGGCCGACGGGCCGGTCGTTTTGGAGGTCGAATGCGCACGGGAATTTCAACGCGCCGTATTGCGCCCCCTGTCGAAAAACGTAACGCCGGGGGTCGCGGGCAAAACGGTCAAACTCGCGCTGGAAAAGCCCGGGCAATACGTGTTGGAATTGGACGGGGAGCATTTCTGCCTGCATATCTTTTTCAACCCCGTAAAGGATTTCCCCGAACGCGAGGGCGCGGCGTACCGTTTCGGGCCGGGGATACACTTTCCGGGCCTGATTCGGTTAAAGGACGGCGACAGCGTGTATATCGACGGCGGCGCGGTCGTGTACGGCTCGATTTTTGGGGACGGCGTAAAGAACGTCCGCGTTTTCGGCTACGGCGTTTTGGACGGAAGTTACGAGGAGCGGCTTACGGCGCATTGCGTGGAGGACTATACGAAAGGGAACCTCAAATTCTACGATAGCGGGAATATCCGAATCGAAGGGGTGACGCTGCGCAACTCGGCGATATGGTGCGTCAATTTCTTCGGCTGCTGGAACGTCTTCGCGGACAATATCAAAGTCGTGGGGCAATGGCGGTACAACACGGACGGCATAGACATCGTGAACAGCCAAAACGTGGCGATACGGGACAGTTTCGTGCGTTCGTTCGACGATACGATAGTTTTGAAAGGCATAGACAAGTACGACGGCATCGACGTGAAGAATATCCGCGTCGAGAATTGCGTACTTTGGTGCGGCTGGGGCGGTACGTTGGAAATCGGGTTCGAGACGGCTTGCCGCGAATACGCCGATATACTGTTTGCGGACTGCGACTTAATCCACAACACCAACGACGCGATGCGCATTCACCACGGGGATTACGCCGAAGTACACGGCGTAACATACCGCGACATACGCGTCGAATTTCAAAAGGGCGGCGCGCCGCCTCTCATACAGCAATCCTATGAGCAGGAGTACGAGCCGAACGGAGCGGTATGCGCGCCGGGGCTTTTCACATTGTACAACCCGCGCTTCCGGCAGGAATACGCGCAGTTCGACAACGTCGAGTTCAATTGCGCGGATTACGATAAGAAGCGGGGCGCGGACGGCAAGGTCGCCACAATCCGCGACGTGCTGTTCGAGAATATCGCTGTGTATTTAGAGGGTGGCGCGCCGAAGCCGCCGAGCCTCGTGCAATCGACGGTGCCGGGGACGGAGTTCTACGGCATAACGTTCAGGAACATAACCTTTAACGGAAAGAAAGCGCGGTCGGCGGAGGAGTTGAACATGACAATCGGCGCGGGGACGAGGGATATTAAGATATGCTGAAAAACGCGGGCGGGCTTGCGGAGAACACGGTTCCCGCCGACAATCAGTTGAAAGGCAATCCGGCGGTGTATTACGACGGGGACGGGGGCTTGCGCGTACTCATAGCGGGCAACTCGATTACGCGGCACGCGCCCGCGCCGGAGTTGGGCTGGGACGGCGATTGGGGCATGGCCGCGTCGGCAAAGGAAAAGGATTACGTTCATATCCTGATGGGCATGATTCGCGGGAAATTCGGCGCGGCGCGGTTTTGCGTGGCGCAACTTGCCGAAGCGGAGCAAAGGTACCGCGAGATAGACGCTGTATTGGCCAAGTTCGGGGAGTTGAAAGCCTTTCGCGCGGACATCGCAATCGTCCGTTTATCGGAGAACGCGCGGATTGAAAAGGACGGCGGCCGCGAGGCGTTTCGCGCGGCTTATGAAAAGACGCTCGGGTTTTTGAGCGGGGGCGGCGCGGCGGCGTTGGTCGTCGGCACGGGCTTTTGGCGCAACCCGGACGCGGACGCGGCGATCCGCGAGGCTGCGGGGCGGTTCGGCGCGGCCGTCGCCGAGTTGGGCGATTTGGGCGAGCGGGACGAAAATAAGGCCGTCGGCTTATTCGCGCACGGCGGCGTGGCGGCGCACCCCGGGGATACGGGGATGCGGGCGATTGCGGAACGGCTTTTCGGTAAAATCCTTTCCGCGCGGAACGCCCGCCGCGCTTGAAAACACGGTGGCGGCAATACTGTGTATCGGAGCGGCAAAGAGCGGGGCTCAGAATCAACCCGCCGGTTGTTCGCTTCGGGGGAGTCGGTATGGTAAATTTTGAATACGCTTTCGGGGAGCCGCACAGGATCACGCTGTCGCGGCCGTCGGCGGGCGAGAAAACGCTGGTGACGGTACGCGGGGAGAGCGCGCGGATAGAATGGTCGTGGGGCGACTTAAAGGATAAATTCCCTTTGAGTTGGACGGCCAT
>JAISFM010000174.1 GCA_031263605.1 Clostridiales bacterium
CCGTGACAGACCCGCCCCGCCACCCGGTGGGGGCGCGGGGCGGGCGCGGGGGGCGCCACCGGGCTACACCCAATCGCCCCCCCCGCGCAATGCGCTAAATTCTCTCGACCGACACTAACCACTAACCACTAATCACTATTCCCTATCCGCTATTCCCTATTCCCTTCCCTAAACCGCCGCGAAAGCGTTCTCCAAATCCGCCAAAATATCCTCGATATGCTCCGTGCCGACCGACAAGCGGATTGAATTGGGCTTGATGCCGGCCTCGGTCAACTCCCGCTCGTTCATCTGCGAATGCGTCGTCGAAGCGGGGTGGACGACCAGCGACTTCATGTCGGCGATGTTGGCGAGCAGCGAGAACAATTTCAAATTGTCGATCCACTTTTTAGCCGTCTCCGCGCCGCCCTTGATTTCAAACGTGAAAATACAGCCGCCGCCGTTCTTGAAATACTTCCCGTATATCGCGTTGTCGCGATGCCCCGCTAAACTTGGGTGGTTGACCCTTTCGACCTTGGGGTGTTTCGCCAAATAACCGACGGCCTTCAAGGCGTTGTATGTGTGCCGCTCGACGCGCAAAGGCAGGGATTCCAGCCCCTGCAAGAACATGAACGAATGGAACGGGCTTAAAGTCGCGCCGGTGTCGCGCATCAGCACGGTGCGGGCTTTTGTGATATAGGCCAACTTGCCCGCGACGTCGGTAAACACCGCGCCGTGGTAACTCGGGTTGGGCTTGGACAAGCCCGGGAATTTGTCGCCTGCGGCCCAATCGAACGCCCCCGCGTCCACGATGACGCCGCCCAAAACGTTGCCGTGCCCGCCGATGAACTTCGTCGCCGAATGCACGACGACGTCCGCGCCGTACTCGATCGGGCGCAGCAGGTACGGGCTGGCCAGCGTGTTGTCCACGACCAGCGGCAAGCCGTGCCTGTGCGCGGTTTCGGCGACGGCCTCTATATCGACGAGGTCGCAATTCGGGTTGGCCATGCTCTCGATAAAAACCGCTTTGGTGTTCTTTTTGATCGCCTTTTCATAGGCCTTGACGTCGCTGCCCTCGACGAACGACGCCTCTATCCCGCCCTCGCGGAAGGTGTTGGCGAACAGGTTGTAGGTGCCGCCGTAAATGAAGTTCGAGGACACGATATGGTCGCCCGCGCCCGCGATGTTGCGGATCGCGTAATCGGTGGCGGCCGACCCCGTAGCCGTGGCGAGCGCGGCCGCGCCGCCTTCGAGCGCGGCGATCCGTTTCTCGAAAACGTCGGTGGTCGGGTTCATCAGGCGGGTATAGATATTCCCGCCCTCGGTCAAAGCGAAGCGGCCGGCGGCCTGCGCGCAGTCTTTAAAGACATACGAGGTTGTGGCGTAAATCGGCACGGCGCGCGCGTCCGTCGCGCCGTCGGGCGTTTCCTGCCCCGCGTGCAACGCGACGGTTTCAAACCTATAATCGGAAAGCGTATAGGGCTTTTCATTCATCATGTAGATATTATATCATATTTTCGTTGAAAAGCAATCGGAAAATATGCGTGAAAAAGGAAATAGGGAATAGTGGATAGGGAATAGTGTCGATCGGGAGTTTTAGGGGTTAGGGGTTAGTGGTTAGTGTCGGTCGGGGGACTTTGCGCGGGGCGTTTCGTGTCCGGTAGAGCTTGCCGCGTCGCGCTTCGCGCTCCTCGCAACAAGTCTAATGACAAAAGGGGCGTTTCGCATTACCCGCGCAATGTAGCGCGACCGACACTAACCACTAACCACTGCTTTTCGCGTCAGCGTCCGAAACTTTTCATCTTTCTATTCTCAATTCTCAATTCAATTCTCCATTTTCAACGGCGAAAAACGCCCGAACCTTCCCCTCGTCCACATTCGCGCCGATAAAGGTCAACGCCCCCGCTTTCAACATCGGCGCGAGGGTCATTTGCGCGTCGTTGAAAGCGGCGTTGAACAGCGTCGGTTTGCCCTCGACGGTTAAAACGCCCTTGACGCGGCACACGTCCCCGAAAGAGCCGCCGCCGCCCGCGCACAGTTCGGCCAGCACGGCCGCCTGCCCCGCCGTCAAATTTCGATCGATCGTTACGGCGAACGACTTCAACGCGCCGTGGAAATGCGCGTGCCCCGCCGCGCCCTTGGGGACGGGCGACAGCAAGGCGTCCAAAACAACGCCGTCCAAATCGGCCGGCGGCACCGCCGCGATCACCGCGTCGGGATTGATCCCCCGCAAAGTATGGACGATTTCGTCGGCATCCCTGCCGGCTTGCCGCAACCGATCGACCTTGCTGACGACCAGCGCGGGCGAATTTTTGATTTGGTTATAGACGAAACTGCCGAACGCGGTTTTCGCGGCCGTGAAATTGAGGCCGTCCACGACGGTGACGACAGGCCCGACGTCGTACAGGCCCTTTAACGCGGGGCTTTGCAGGGCCTCTAAAAAATTCTCAAAGATGAAAATGCCCGACGGCTCGAACACGATCCGCGAGGGGTTGTATTTTCGGATTGCGCCCGCAACGGCGGCGGCCGCGTCGTCCTTTAACGTACAGCAAACGCAGCCGCCGGACATCTCGACGGCGGGCAAGCCCTCCGCCCCGACAATTTCGGCGTCCAATCCCGTTTGCCCGAACTCGTTGGCGATATAGGCGGGCTTTTCGCCGCGGGCAAGGTAATGCTTCAAGAGCCGGCAAACGAACGTCGTTTTGCCCGCCCCGAGAAAGCCCGATACGATGTCGATTTTAACCATCTTATTTTAGGGAATAGGGAATAGTGGATAGGGAATAGTGTCGGTCGGGGGACTTTGCGCATCATGCGGAACGCTTTTTAAATGCAGAATGCAAAATGCAGAATGATTGACCTGTCGAAAAAGAATCTTTGAGTGCGCTTTACATTCCCGACCTTTTAAAAATTCCCCTCCCTCGGAGGGGTGCCGCCTGCGGCGGCGGGGTGGTTATCCCCTGTGCGGCTTTCCCTATGGAACATACGCGCTCGGTTTTCAAACCTTTTGTTAAAGTTTTTTGGAAAGAGCGCGAGAGCAACCTTTTTGACAAAAAAGGTTCTCTCGCAAAATCTTGCGCATCTTTCCTTGCGCATCTTTCCACGCTCGTTAAAACTTTAAATCATACTTCGCGGGATCCAACTTATCGCAATCGCCGGCCACACGGGCGGCCAATTCCTCGGCGGTATCGGGCAAGTCGTCCACGGTGTCGGACAGGTTGTCCAGCCACGTCAATTCCTTGTCGTTCAAATCCAGTTTCTTTTCCTCGTAGCCCTTGCGCATCGCCCGCAGCGCAAGCCCCGCGGCGGCCTTGCAGCGCGGGTAATAGCCCTCGGCCTTGACCAACTCCTTGGAGATGTCCAGCGCCACGTCGGGGCGCAGCACATAGGCCTGCGGATCGAGTCTGCTGTCGCTGTCGGCGTTGAGGTCGCGCAGCAGCAAGGCGGCTTTTTTGCCCTTGGCGGTCGCCTCGTTCATCAAACGGCAGTCGAACACGAGTTGCTCGAACGAAACGGTCGGGGCCATGCCGCCCAGCAGTTTGATGTTTTGAATGGACTCGTTGCTCCACAAGTCGCACAAACAGGCGGCGACATTGCCCACGGGCGACAAATGCGCGCAAGCGGCGACGCGGCCTTCCATGGTGATCGGCGTGCCGGTGATCGCCTTGACGTAAACGCCCTCGTACCCGCAATCCTTGTGGGGGCCTTTCGCGCCGCACTCCAACGCGACCAAACTGCGCACGGCGGAGACGACGCGCACGGTGGCGGCGAAAACGGCAGGGATATAGTTCCGGTCGGCCAGCACCATCGCGGTGTTGGCAAAGCCGCAAGCCGTGTCGCCCGACGCGACCGTGCCGGTTTTGTCGGCGATCCCGACGATAGCCGTCCACAATTTTTCCAGATCGGCGCAACCCAATACGGACAGCGCGAAAATCGACTTCGGCAAGTCGCAGTACATGATCGCGTCGTCGTGGACTTCCTTGCCGCCCACGGACTCGATCGCCAGAAAGTCCGCGCCCGCCCGCGCGCAGCCTTCGAACGTTTCCAGAATGCTGTCCCAATGCTCGCCGCGCCACATGTGTTTCAAGTCGCGCCCCTCGCGAATGTCGTTGGGCGTAATCCGCACCGCCCCCTTAATCCCGTATTTGGCTTCGTGCTCCTTGATGATGTCCACCACGGTTTTGCAGACCTCGACGCCCCACGCGGGGTTGAACGTCATCGGCGGCAGCGTTTCGATTTCGGCGACGAACCCCGGCGCGTACAGGCGGCGGGCGCGCTCGCAAACGCCCGTGATGATCTGCGTGTAGTTCTCGATCACTTGGGGCATCGTTTCTTTTGTGATTTCCATCGTCGGCAGGGTGAAGTTGATTTCGGGGTACACAAGGCCGCCGCCGATAGTCATGCCGTTCTTCAAGGGGACGGGTTTCTTGGACGCGCCGTACACAAAATCATCGAGGTCGGTATAAGCCGTTTTAGTAAATGCCTTTTTCATTTTTGATTCCTTCTTTCTTTTTTGGGTTTTGGGTTTTGGGGTTTTTGTGCGAAAAACCCTTTTTTGTCAAAAAGTGTTTTTCGCGCTTTTCCCAAACAACTTTTACCGTCGACATTTTTACAAAAGAATTACACTAAGATGAGTTTTGGATTTTTGAGATAGGAAACGCGAAAAGGCAAAGTCAAATGTGTAATTTTTTTATGAAAATGCCGTATGTGCATTATAACACTTTTCAAATTTTCATGCGTCAAGCAAAATGGCTTTTTAAAGAAAAAATGTAAACCTGAATGGCTTTTGTTGACAATCGGCGTAGAATTTGGTAAACTTTAAAGATAGTTAGTGATTAGTGGGTAGTGGATAGTGTCGGTCGGGGTATATTGCGCGCCCGTGACGCGAGGAATGCGAAACGCCTTTCGTCATTGCGCGGAACGCGGAACACGACGCGGCAATCTCTACAAAACACGAAACGCGCCTTTTTATATAGAGATTGCTTCGTCGCTCACTGCGTTCGCTCCTCGCAATGACTTGCCGTGTTCATGAGCAACGCGGTTTGTACGCAGGAAAGACATGTTTTTGCGCAATGATGTTGAAAGTTTTTGAAACGGGCGCGGGGGAAACTTTTTTCAAAAAGTTTCCCCCGCACAATGCGCTAAATTCTCTCGACCGACACTAACCACTAACCACTAATCACTATTCCCTATCTCCTATTCCCTACAAAAAAAGATGTTATTGCGGAACAAAGAAACCCTACGCGGCCGGCGCTTTGCGGTGCATTCGTATTTCGACCAGAAACTGCCGGGCTATACGGCCGAAACCCACGGCCACAATACCGTTGAGTTGTTTTGCGTCGTCGGCGGCAAAGCCCGCTATACGTTCATGGACGAAGGGCGGCCCATCGAGACCGTGCTTTTAAAGCCCGGGGATTTGATTCTGATCGACGCCGGTCATGTCCACCGTTTGGCCGCCGAGGACGGCTGCCGCGCGCTCTTTTTGGAATTGCGCGCCCTGCCCGCGGACGGCGGCGCGGCCTATGTGGACGGTTACACGGCGTTCAACGCCTGCGGGGCTTTGAGCGAGGCGTTTAAAAAAAACAAATACGTATTGGTCAACGATTTCATGTCGCTGAAAGAAACGGTTTTAAAGTTGCAGGCCCTCGTCAATTCCGACCGCTTGCGCTATATCGACCATTATTTCACGCAAATTTTGATTGCGGAATTGTTTTTGAGCATTGACGAATGCTATAAAAAGACATTGCTCGAAAACCCGTATGTCCATCGGATTACCGACTACATCACGCGCAGTTACCAAGAGGAGTTGACGATCCGGCGAATCGCCAAAGCCGTTTCTTTGAACGAAACGTATTTGCAGAAAATTTTCCGCAAGGAGACGGGTTTCACGGTATTCGAGTACGTCACGCAGTACCGGATCAACCAATCGATCGCCCTGATGCGCAACACGGGCTTAAAGTTCGCCGACATCGCCGCCGAAGTCGGTTTCGCCAACCGCCAATCCTTTTACAACGCCTTTATGGAATTTACGGGCTACACGCCGAAATTATTCCGAAAGTTCCTGACGTTTCCGGTATCGGATTACAGCGCGTCGCATGTTCCGAAAGATTAGGGAATAGTGGTTAGTGTCGGTCGAGAGAGTTTAGCGCATTGCGCTAATAGTTTATTGACAATTGACAATTGACAATTTACAAATTTCGGATAAGGCTTGTTACAACAGCAATGCCAGTGGGCAAGAAACGCAAATCACCCCGAAAGCCCCTTTTTCGACAGGTCAACAATTCTGCATTCTGCATTATCCTTTAATTGTGAATTGTGAATTGAAAAAATACTGTGCATTTCTGTTGAAAAAATAAGGAGTGTACAATCCGCATTGCTACCGGTCATTGCGAGGAGCGCGAAGCGCGACGCGGCAATCTCTACCGAACACGAAACGCACCTTTTTATATAGAGATTGCCGCGTCGCGCGTTCCGCGCTCCTC
>JAISFM010000235.1 GCA_031263605.1 Clostridiales bacterium
GGAACGCCCGCGCGCTTTCCTCTCTCATTCCGAATGCGCACCCCCATGTCATGATCTGAGCGAAGTCGAGAAATCGCCCACCGCTGAAAAAATCCCCTTGCTTTGTGCCTTGTCCTTTAACTGTGGACTGTGCACTGCGCACTGTGGACTGAAAAAGGGATGGCCGCCAACGGCGGCGGGGTGGTTCCTCAAACAACTCACACCGCAATTTGTCATTTGTCCTTTGTAATTTGTCATTCAAATTTACGATTGTAAATCGTAAATTTGCGTCCGGTTCCGCGTTCTTTGAAAACTGAATATTCCCCCCACACCCCGCAAGCGTCACAAACTTGCGGCGCAATTCCGCGCGCCTTTTAATTCCGCGACTATTCCCCGTCCGGTATCGCGTAAATTCTGTTCTTATGATCGCTCAACACGTCTGCATTCTTATAGTCGTCCAAAAATTTGGCAGGCACGTAAATTTTGCGATCTGCGTTTGCGCCGTGGAACGCCTGACTGCCTACTTGGACGACCCGCTCCATGTTGGTAATCGTGATACTCGTTAAGCCACTGCAATTGAAGAATGCGTAACCTCCGATAAAGGTTACGCCGGTTGGTATGGTCAATGTTCCCGTGAAGCCGCTGCAATTAGAGAATGCGCACTCTCCGATAGAGGTTACGCCGGTTGGTATGGTCAACGTTCCTGTCAAGCCACTGCAACTATTGAATACGTACTCTCCGATAGAGGTTACGCCGGTTGGTATGGTCAATGTCCCCGTAAAACCATAGCAATTATAGAATGCGTAATCCCCGATAGATTCGATTCCGAAAGGTAAGGTCAACGCCCCCGTAAAACCATAGCAATTATAGAATGCGTAATCCCCGATAGCCGTTACTTTTACGCCGTCGATATAGTCCGGAATCGTCAAGACCCTCAAACGCGCGCCAAACACTTTAGGTCCAAAGATTGTGCCGCCCGAATAGGCAAAGCATTCCTCTGCGGTCGGCGTAGTCGTCCTGGTCACTTGAATCGGCAAACTCGCCTTATAATTGCCCGTTTCTTTCAGGCGCGCGTAAAAAGTGTATTCCGTGTCAGCGGTTAAATCCGTGAACACGCGGCCGTCACGCCATGCCGCGTCGTCCATCGAATATTCATAGCCATACCCCAAATTTGTGACCGCGATTTCCGTTACAACGTCGTTGTACAAGGCGGCCTTAAACGCCACGCCGTCCGCAATGCTTTGCTCCGCCTTGCCGACCGTCAAAGAAATTTCCCCCGTTTCGTTCTCATAATTCACCGTGTCGTCGGGCGTGAACGTCCAGTTATAGTTTTCCGTCCCTACCGCCAAACTCTGCCCCGCGTTCAGCGCAACCGTCCCGCTTGCCGTCGTCGTTGTAATCGTCGGCAAATCGCCCCCGTAGGCAAGCGGTTCGCCCTCATACGTCGGTTGCGCGACGGGTATCCGCGCCTTGTTGACCGTCAATTGCACCGCCGCCGACTGCGTTTCGCCGGACAGGGCGCACGTCGCTTGGACGGTGAAACCGTAGCCCCCCGCGTCGCCCGTGACGGTGCCGGACAGTTGCCCGTCCGCGTCCAGCGTCAAGCCCTCGGGCAAGCCGCCGCTTGCTACGGAGTATGTAATATCGGTTTCGTCGGCGGCCGCGCCCCTGACGCTCCCCGAATACGCCGATAAATAAGTCCCGTCCGAAAGGTCGGCGTGTAAAATGTCCGCGCTGTGCACGTCGATTTTAACCGTTTTGTCGCCCGTCATGCGCGCGTCCCGAATCGTCTCGCCGTCCACGTACTTAACCGCGTCGATGGTCAAGTCCCTTACGCCCGCCGTCCCGAACGCGCCGAACCCCACGATCAGCCGCCGTCCGGTCGAGCCCTTTTCACAGTGGTAGGCTTGATATGTTATCCCGTTCAAGGTGAAAGACAAAATCTCGTTGTCGTCGGGGTTGTCGATATCGATGTACACAAAAAAGTCTTCCCCGGTGTACGCGCAAAACACGCCGCCCGTTTCCGTCCCGCCGGTCAAGCCCGTTTCATGGGCAAGGGTCTGCGTTTTAAAGGCGACGCCCTGTTGCGGGGCGTCTATTGTCCGCGAGACGGTCATGCCCAAGTATTCGGGAACCGCGCCGCCGCCGTTCTCAACCGCGCCGCCCGAACAGGCGGCGAAAGCGGCCGCCGTCAAAGCGGCGAGCAAAACGAGCCACAAAATTTTAACCTTTTTCATCAATTTATGTTCCTTATTACAGGGCGCGCCGATTTGTCAACACGCCCTGTAAGAGCGCGTTAAAATTTCCCGCTCGCCTTTTAGTTTTGCCGCAAGTCCGTTGCCGAGGGTTAACCCTCGGCAAAATTGAAACGGGCGCGCCCGTTTCAAAGTGGGGATATTCAGCGTATTGTATCAAGAACAGTATAACACAAGCGGGTGAGAATGTCCACTATTTTACAGTGCACAGTCCACAGTTGCGGGAGTGGGAATTGAGAAGTTCGGACTTTTCACAGTCCACAGTTTCGGATTTACCCTTTAATTGCGCGTTGTGCATAGTGAATTGTTATTGTCTTTTAATCCCGTATTGCTATTGTATTTTATCGGTTGCGATTCTTCACTTCGTTCAGAATGACACTCTTTGCCCGATAATTGCGCACTGTTCTTGTCCTTTAACTATGGACTGTGGACTGTGCACTGTGCCCATCCCTTTTACTTTTCCCCCCGATCGTGCTATAATATCCCTGTGGAAATTACCGACGAACGTTTTATCACTTCCTCGAAAACGGCGGGGGACGCCGAGGGCGAACTCACACTGCGCCCCAAAACGATGGAGGACTATATCGGGCAGGGCAAGGTCAAGGACAACCTGACCGTTTTTATCGGCGCGGCCAAAAAGCGCGGCGAGCCCCTCGACCATGTACTGCTGTACGGGCCGCCCGGCCTGGGCAAGACCACGCTGTCGCACATTATCGCGGGCGAGATGGGCGTCCAAGTCCGCATCACCAGCGGCCCGGCGATCGAGCGGGCGGGGGATTTGGCGGCGATTTTGACGAACTTGTCCGAAAACGACGTGCTGTTCATCGACGAAATCCACCGCCTCAACCGCGCGGTCGAGGAAATCCTGTACCCCGCGATGGAGGACTTCGCCCTCGACATCGTGATCGGCAAAGGCCCCGCCGCCCGCAGTATGCGCTTGCCGCTGCCGCGCTTTACCTTGATCGGCGCGACCACCCGCGCGGGTATGCTGACCGGCCCCCTCCGCGACCGTTTCGGCGTCGTTTGCCGGTTGGAGTTGTACTCGCCCGAGGAGTTGTATAAAATCATTCGGCGGTCGGCCAAAATTTTGAGGATTGAAATCGACGGCGAGGCCGGCCTTGAAATTGCGAGCCGTTCGCGCGGCACGCCCCGAATAGCCAACCGCCTGTTGAAGCGCGTGCGCGATTTTTCCGAGGTGCGCGGCGAGAAAACCGTCTCGCTCCGCGACGCGCGCGACGCGCTGAAACGGCTGGAAGTGGACGAATTGGGCCTCGATTTTATCGACCGCAACATCTTATACGCGCTGGCGGTCAAATTCGGCGGCCGCCCCGTCGGCTTGGACACGCTGGGCGCGGCCACCAACGAGGAGAGCGTCACGATCGAGGACGTAATCGAGCCGTACCTGATTCAACTCGGCTTTATCGCCCGCACCCCGCGCGGCCGCGTCGCCCTGCCCGCCGCCTACGCGCATCTGGGAGTCCCTTTAAGCGAGGACGCAAAACGGCAGTTGAGTTTGTTTGAATGATTGGCGGTTAAGTGTTGGTTTTTTATTAATTGCGGGGAACCCTTTTTTGCAAAAAAGGTTTCCCCGCGCCCCTTCCAAAAAACTTTTGCATATAAATATGAAAAAAAAACGACTTCTTTTATAACTTGCTGATTGATGCCAAAAAACTTTTTGAAATAAATAAATAGCAAGAAAATTTTTGTAATGGAATTTAAAATGCGTAAAAATTTT
>JAISFM010000298.1 GCA_031263605.1 Clostridiales bacterium
AAATAACAAAATATATGCCGCCGCCGTTACCCCCGTTGTCACGAATGCGGTCGGCCTTACGCTTAACGGCGACACTTACACAAGCGGAACGCCGATTGCAACCTGCGGAAAGCATACGCTGGTTATAACGGGCGTGGGCGGGTATACGCAAACCATAGGTTTCACCGTACTGCCGACCGTTATCAACGTAACGGACGGCGGCGTATATGCCGTCGCCGTTAATCCCGTCATCAATAATGCGGTCGGCCTTGCGCTTAACGGCGAGGCGCATACAAGCGGGACACAGATTTCCCGGGTGGGCAATCACGAAATATTGATAACCGGCGTCGGCGGGTATACAAGGAGCGTTTCTTTTACGGTCACCGAAAGTTCTAACATCGCCGCCGATGCAAAATATATGGATAGCGTGGCCGTAAACGTTCCGAACGCCGTCGACCTAAAAGTGGACGGGGAGACCGTTGCAAACGGGACTTTGGTAGACCTAATCGGCGAACATACCTTGACCGTTATAGGTATCGGCTCGTATGAACGCAAATACGAGTTTACCGTAACGCCGACGCTCACGGTGAGCGAAGGGCAGGTTTTCGGCAAACCGGTCAAGATCCTTCTGATTAAAGCCACAATGTTGCTGGACGGCGAGGAAATAAACGCCGATACGGACGTCAGTAAACACGGCCGCCATACCCTCGTCATCAAGGGGACGGGCGACTATACCGAAACGATAACTTTCAAATACAGCAATCCGAATCTCAGCCTTACGCTGTTCATAAGCATACCCGTCGCGATTGCCGCGGCGGCAGCGGCGGCGATTGTATTTCTGAAAAGGAGGCGCGTACTTTAATGAGCGGATTTGGCCTCTTTCTCATGATTTTGACGTGGACGGTATTTTTCTGCTGCGTCGGGTTCTGCGCGTTCGCGTTCGTCGAGGAAGCGCGGTGGGCCGGGCGCGCCAAAATCAATTACCGTAATTTTGAAACGCTCGCGAAGTATTTTAACTTCAAACCGCGCAAATTCATTTACCCGCTCTACGGCGCGAGCGTCCTGCTGTCCGTCGGCGTGATTATCGCGATACATTTTTACGGGCTTTACGCGGAAAGCGACTTTGTGCAATTGCGGATACTGAATTTCACGGCGATATTCAGCGTCGCGCTGACGACCGTCGGGGTCTTTATTTCGGTATCCAAATCGGGCAAGAACAAGAATTTATCGCCGATAAGGCCGTTGCGCCTGGAAATTCAGGAGAGTTTCTCCAATCAAGAGCAGTTGGAGGAGAGCCTGGAAAAGTTTCGGGGAATCCGCGAGAAGTTTCTGAAAGGCCACCGTGAAATCACCGCGCGCTTCGACGGCATTACCGCCAAAAAAGGCGAGATCGGGCTCGATGCGACTCTGTCCGATTTGGACGCGCTCATTCAGGATTGCGAGGGGCGGCTGCGCGGCTTCGATAACTCGCTGACCGATAAATTCGACGCGGTGCTGGCCGGCTTCCTCAAATTCGGGCGGGCGGCGACGGAAAGCATCGGCGCGTTCAGGTTAAACGATTTGGCGGACATCGAGCCTATTCGGCAAAAAGCCGACGAAAGGCAAAAAGAAGTGATCGCCGCTTACGTCATGTCGATTGCCAAGGATCGGAATTACGCGAACGACGGGTCGATAGCCGCCCTGTATTCGTTAGCGGACGACCAAAAAATTACGTATACGGGCGACTTTATCGTCGATTCGTTTGCCTATCTCGATACCCATGCGAAAAGCCGCGCGGAGGTCGTCCCCAAGGCTCTTTCCTTCGCCGCCGTCGACGCGCAAATCTATGCCTCCTTTGTATATGAGGGCCGCTATTTTTGGCTTTTGGAATTCGAGTACGACGTGCCGCAAACGCTCAACGTCAAAATCGCGGAGGGGCTGTTGGACGCGGACGCGGGCGAGTTCGTCATAACGTTCCTCGCGAGGCTGAAAGACGGCGCGGCGGGCGTGCTGCGGGCGGCCGTCGCGGTCAAGAAAGAGGACAATAAAACGCGGAGGCAATTCGTCCTCTATATCGATATTGCCGCCGGTTCCCCGCATATCGGCGGGAGCCGCGCAAAGGCAAGCGAGGATTTGTATGCCGCGCTGTCGAACTTCGCCCGCGTTTTCAACCGCGCCGATATTGCGGCCGAACTGTCGGCGGTCAAAGCCGCTAACAATTTCAACGCCGATAAACCGGTGTTGGCACGTCTTTACACCGGGACGGCCGCGGGCTACGACGGCTTTTTCCGGACGTCGCTGTTGATCTTAATGCAATTTTTGAGCGGCGGCGGCGCGTCGGGGCCGTATGACAGGGACGAGGTCATTCGCCTGTTCCACGAGTACAAATACACGCTCGGCATAATCGAACTTCAAGTCCTGAACCTTATTCTGATCGCCTCGCTCTTTATATACGAGAGCCAAGACGCGGCGGTCAGGCAGACAGCGGGGCTTCTCGACGCGCAGCAGAGGTTTTTCCGGCAGAACGCCAACGCGCTCGGCGGGATTTCGTCGGCGTATGCCGCGCTCGGCGGGACGTTGGCGGCGGCGCGCGCCAAGGAACAAAAAGCGGCGGCTATCGTCCGATGCCTAACCGTCGGCGACTATGCGGCGGTTTCCCTAAATATCGTAAACCGCATCGAACGGGAACGGTCGCTGTATCCCAAATTCGCCGCCTATAACGGAGGGGGCTCGCTATGACGACGCAAAACAAACTGCTGATTCAGTGCGTCGTGGATAACTGCGCGACGATGAAAGGCGAAAAAATAACGAAACTGGCGGACGCCCTTTCCAAATTCGGCGCGCGGGCGACGGCCGCGCCGGCCATCGAATACAGCCTCGTCGTCTTTGACGCCCTGCAAGCCAAAACGCGCAAGAATTTCACGGGCGCGGAGCCGCCCGACTCGCTTTCGGCGGGGGGCCTCTCCTTCCTGAATAAGGCGCTCGGTTTGGCTTTGAATACGCTGGAAGCGCGGATAGCCGAGGTTCGGGCAAGCGGGGCGGAACTATTCAAGCCGTGGCTGATTCTGCTGACCGACGGCAAGAACGTCGGCGATATGAGCGGGGCCGTCAACCGCTTGAACGGGATGCTCGCGGCCGGGCGGCTGACCTATTTCCCGTTTCAGTTGGGCGACAACGACATGGACGACAGTTTGAGCGGCTTGCTTAAAATCAGGCGACCGCTCTCCATTATCGGGAATCGATACGCCGAACTCGCCGATTGGATTTTCAACACCGCCAAAGCGCGCGTCGATACGCCGATCAGCCAAGCGTTCTCGCTTGACCCAAAATCGCTCGAAGGGTGGGTAAAGAGATGACAATCGAAAAGTGGAAGCAATGCGACGCCTATGTACAGGGCGTAAGCCACGTCGCGACGGGCGACCCGTGCCAGGACAGGACGGCAACCTTGACCGAGAACGGCGTCATGGCGATCGCGCTCGCCGACGGCGCGGGGTCAAAAAAGTATTCGCAGTTCGGGGCGGAAACCGCTTGTAAAACCGTATGCAAATTGCTCTGCGACAGATTCGACGAACTCATTCTGCTGTGCGAGGAAAGCGGCGACGCGGGCGTTGACAAACGGAGGAAAAAGAAATTTGTCAAGACCGTACTGGACGAGGTTCGGAAAGCCCTCGGCGCGGCCCTGCGGACGGATGAGCGGATAGACAAAAGCGCGACGGCCGCCGACCTGTCGTCAACCCTGCTGTTCTTTGCGATGAAGGGCGACTTGTTCATTCAAGGGCATATCGGCGACGGCGTGATCGGCATTTGGGAGGGCGCGGACCCGTGCGTCGCCGAGGAAGCGTCCGAACCCGAAAACGGCGCGCAGCCGAACATCACTTTCTTTGTCCCCGATTCCGACGCGGCGGAGCATTTGCGCGTGTCCGGGTCGCGTATATCCAAAGGGCGGTGGCGGAATATCTACGGCGTACTGCTGATGTCGGACGGCGCGGCGGACTTGCTCTATGAAAAATCGACGAAACTGTTCAACGCGAACACAAGGCTGCTGTTTGAAAACTTCCGGGCGACAAGCAGGGATGTATACAAGACGGCTTTGGAGGCGTTCCTCAATAATACGGTCAAGAAGTTTTCCGACGACGACCTGAGTATAAACCTTCTTTTTCGCGAGAGTTTTTCGGACGAGGACATGCCGCGCGCGCCGGCGTATGTCGACGAACTGCTTTCCGGCGTTTACAGCAAGGAACAAATTGTCGACCTCTCGGCCGACGGCAAGTTGATCAAACATTTTGCGCAGTATAAAAAACGCGACTTTGCCAACGCGGCGGAAGTGAGGAAGTATTTGGGATGGTAGAAGAAATTCACGGGAAAACCATGATATTTATCGAGGAATCCGCTCTCCTCGAAAAGGGCTTCATACCGTTTGCGGAGGAACTTTTCAACCTGCCGAACTTCGGCGAAGTCAATTTCTTTGCGGACGGCTCCTTGAAGGAACCGCAACGGGGCGCGGCGATCGGCAACGCGGGCGCAAACGGGTGGCTTTTGGACGGCTCGCTCGACGTGCTGAACGGCACGGGGCGGCTGTTTTTTGTCGATACGAAGTCTTATTTCGATTTCGACGGGCTGTTTGACGAACTCGAAGCGGGCAAATTCGATTCTTGCCGGGTCATGACGCAGAAAGAAAACGTTTTCGAGGCGTTCGAGGGCGCGCGGGGCAAGCGCAAGCGCAAGGACGTTAAGGCGGTTCGCTTTGTCGTCGGAAAGTTAGAGGAATGGCAGGCGCAGAAAAAAGACGCGCGCGCCGCTTTCTTTGTGGAAAAGGAAAAGAATACCAACGCGATCGACGCGGAGGGCGCGGAGTATGTTTTTTCGCCGAAGTACCGTTACCTGAAACTCTTGCGGGACAATGTGCGCGAGGGCGGGGAGGGCAAGATATACAAGACCTATCAGGGAATGCTGTGTAAAGTGCTGCATCCCAAGCATATCACCTATATCAACATCAAGAAATTGCAAGCAATGCTGAAAATGGACGTGTTCAACGCCCACGTCAACTGGCCGCAAGACATTATATATTACGACAATAACCCCGTCGGCTATGTTATGGACGAGATAACCGGCGTCGAAGATTTGGACAACATCAGAATAACCGGATTCAAGGGCTTTTCCGAAACCGACCGCTACGACGCCGCGCTGAATTTTCTGGAAGTTTTGTACTATTTGCACGAAAAGGGAATCGTAGTGGGCGATTTGAAACCCGACAATATCCTGATAAGGCGGCCGAGCGAGGTGTTTCTCATCGACTGCGGCAGTTATCAGGTGGCGGATTATCCGTGCATCGTGTTTCACCCGCAGTATACGAAAAAGAAGTACACGGAACAGGAACTCCGGACGGTCTTGCGTTCGCCGAAGGACGATTACTATGCGATCAACAAGATCGTATTTGAAATCCTTGTGGGTCAAACGCCGCACTATAACCCGAATAAGCCGATCGAGGAGCAGGATCCAAACGAGTTCGCATACCCCATCGAGGATACCCGGATCCGGAACGCGCAGAATGACAAAAAGCGCGCGGATTTTCAGCGATGGGCGTTCATGTCCGGCAAAATGCGCGAGATGTTCTTTTACTACTTTACGCAAAACAAAGTAAGTTACCTGCCGGAATGGATAACGGAAATAAAAAACCGCATGGCGGAAATAGAAAACGAAACCGCAAGCGCGGCGGCAAAATAATAAAAATTATGGAGGATACAATATATGGAAAACGGCTTTGACTTCGGCTCGTTCGGCAACTTTCAAAGCGGCGCGAACGACGGAACGGTTAAACTTCCCGTCTGTCTCGTGTTGGACAACAGCGGTTCTATGCAGGATAGAACGCTCGGCAGAATGACTAAAATCGACGAATTGAACCGCATAGTCATCGAGTTTATCAACTACGTCAGGAACGACCCAAAAGCGCGCATACTTTGCGACCTTTGTATCGTGTCGTTCGGCGGCGAACGCCCCGAAATCGTCCAAGGTTACAGCCCGATCGATAGGGTCAACTATGTGCCGCTCAGGGCGCAGGGCAGGACCCCTATGGGGGCGGGGGTTCAACTTGCTATCGATCTGTTGATTAAACGCCGCACATGGTACCGCAACGAGGGCGTTCAGCATTACAAGCCGATCCTGCTGCTTATATCGGACGGCGTACCGACCGACAAATACGAAGCGGCGGCGTTCCAACTGTCCGGAATGGTAATAAGCAAGGACATTAAAGTCTTTCCCGTCGGTATCGGACACGATTTTGATGCTGAAATACTTGCCGATTTTTCGCCCCAAGTGAAACCAAAGCAACTTACGGACGTGCAAGGCTTTGAGAAACTGTTCACTCTTTTGTCGAGAAGCACGAGCAACCCGCACGACGATTCTATTGACAAATGGTTCAACAATGAAACTCTATAAGGAGAATATATGATGAAGTGTTCAAATTGCGGGCAAGAGGTTTTCGGCAACGAAAAAATCTGTTTCAACTGCGGTGAAAACAACCCGAGTTATTCGCCGCCGTATCAGCCGCCGACCGGCTATACTCCGCCGCCGGCGGGCCAACCGTATTCCGGTTCGGGCTATAATCCGTCGTCATACGAGCCGACGCAAAATTACGGCTATCAGAACGGGCAGCCGCCGTATAGCGGAGGCTTTGCCGCGCCGCAACAAAACGCCTCGCCGCAGGCGCACCCGATGCACGGCAAAGCAATCGGCGCGTTTGTTTGCTCGCTGATCGGGTTTTTTATTGCGGGGCTGATATTAGGGACAATCGGGCTTTGCATGGCAAACACCGCAAAGAGAAACGGTTACGCGGGCGGGCTTGCCACGGCGGCGAAGGTTATCGGCACAATCGATATAATCGTTTATGCGGTCATCATTTTTATCGGAATTTTCGCATAAGCGACGATTTCCGAGCGGCTCTTATTCTTCGGGGTTTCCGTCAGCAAACCGCATGGCAAGCGCGGCACGGCAAAAACCGCCCTCGTTTTGAGTATTGTTTTCACGTCTATTTGCATTGTCATTTTCCTAAATAGGTCGTTAGCCTTGCATAAAAAGCCTGTCAGCGGCAGGGAATAGCAGTATTGCAAAAATTCGCAATTTTAAGGCGGTCTTTTCGCTATGCATTATGGGCGATAAAGAACCGCGCGGCAAGCGTAATACGGTGAAAACCGTCCGCGTTTTTAAGCATTGTTTTCACGCCTGTTGTCTCGTCATTTACAAGGCGCGTTCACGTAACGCACAAACGGCGCATTCTTGTTTTTCCTGCCCGCGTTTGTTCAAGAAATTACAGCGCGGATAAGGTTTTGCGGAGTTTCTTGTAGCCGTCCGACAAAATGTTGAGTTCGCTGGATACGCAGAGACGAGCGAATTGTAAGGCTGCGGCCTTGGCGAGCAGGGTTTCATTGGACGTGATGATGCCCGCGGGTTTATGCGCTCTGGCGCACTCCGCCGCGAGCGTTTCCATCGCTTTTAGAATCGGGTTTAAATCGCCGATACAGTTCAGGTCGGCGGACAGGTCGTTCGGCCCCAAAAACGCGCCCGTTAAATAATCGGTTTTTAAAATGTCCCGCAGGTTGTCCATGCCCCTTCTGGTTTCGATTTGGGCGTAGATTTCCATGCTTGCGTTGGCCGTTTTCATGTAATCGGCGAGGGCGCCCGGATCGTAGCCGGTGTGCGCGCGCATCGTCGAAATGCCCCGCGCGCCCTCCGGCGCGTATTTGGCATAGCGGACTGCCCACGCGACGTCCGCCGCGCTCTCGGCCATCGGCAACAGAAAGCCGCCCGCGCCCATGTCGCAAAGGCGCGTGATTTCCCGCCGCCCGTTGTCCGGCAGGCGCATGACCGTTTTAAGCCCGCAGCCGCGCGCCGCGCCCACGATCGCGCGAATGCCCGCGTAATCGAACGCGCCGTGCTCCAAATCCAAAATCAGAAAATCGAAGCCCGCGTTTTTCATCATCGTCGGCAAGCCGGCAAAACCGATTTCACTGACCATAGTGCCAAGTTTGCGTTTTACTTTCATTTTTGCTCCTTAAAGCCTGTCTGTCAAGATTCTTATCTTTCCCGCACACAAAAAGACCCGTAAAGATGTTGCGGAGAGAGGTTTCGCAGCAACTCTATTATTGAACAGTCCACAGTCCACAGTTAATGGATAAAGTACTGTGCGCATTCCAACTTTCGAGAACCACCCCGTCCGCTCGCTTCGCTCGCGTCCCCCTTCCGAGGGAGGGGAATTTTTAAACGGTTGAGATTCTTCACGGCAAACAGAATGACAGAGTAGCGCATTCGGAATGAGAAGAAAGCGCGCGGGCGTTCCCCTGTTCGGTAGCGATTGCCGCGTCGCGCTTCGCGCTCCTCGCAATGACCCGTCGGAGCGTTCCGTGCGCCTCGCAATGACATCGGGATGCGTCGCGCTTCTCGCAATGACATGCCGCGTTTATATTCAACGCTGTTTGTCCGCTTCCCCTCTTTCCCGCACACAAAAAGACCCGTAATGATTTCGCGGCCGGACCGTTTTCTTTTGGCGGGCTTACCGGACGGGCTTTGCATGAGAAAAACGCCCGTTGAACGGCCGCACGCTACGGCGTTTATCCCGCAAGGGCTTGCAACCCCCGAAGGGCGGTTTCGCCGTCGATAAAAACAGGGTCCGCTTCGAGAAGGCCGAGGGCGCGCGCCAAAACGTCTCGCCTGTGCGCGACCGCACCGCCCGTCACCAATAAGCGCGGGCGCGGCGGAAGCCTTTGCAGCGCGGGGCCGTAACAGCCCGCAAGTTCCTCCGCCGTCACCGCGCGCGCCGCTAAGTCCGCCCCGCCGATCAAGCCCGTCACGGTCGGCAAAAATTTGCCGTCGAAATACGGGCGGGTTTCAAACGCGCCCTCGACGTATCGGTCGGCCGCCACGCAGACTTGGGCGGCCGTGCCGATATTCAAGATACGGCAATCCTTGTGCGTTTCGGGCGCGAGGAAAAGCGTCCCGCAAATCGCCGCCTGTTGGTCGCCCACGGGCGTATAAATCCCGACGTTTTTGTACGTCCCCACCGTTGAGACGGCCGTGAGCGCGTCGGGAAGTTTCAGGGGCAAATTATGATTGCGCCGCTTGCCGGAAACGTCGTAAAACCCAGATGCCGCCGCGTCGGTTATATGGCTCGCGTTACGACCCGTCAAGCGGTAAACTATGTAAGAGCCCAATGTGTAAAATTCCCGCGCCCGCGCGAAAGCGTCCGGATCGAGGGATTTTAACGCGAGGACGGAAACGAGCGGCAGGTTGGCCTTGACCGCCGTGCCGCTCCTTAATGCCAACGAAACGGCGGGCGGCTCCTTTAACAGCGCGGAACGGCGGTCGCGCCACGAGATATAGCCCGTAACCGGCCGATTGCCGTCGCCGCACAAAACATAGCCGTGCATTTGAACGCTGAAATAAACCGAGGTTATCCGCGGCCGCGCGCCGTCTATGATCTCCGTGACGGCGCGGACGATTTCCGCGGGGTCAACCTCGTAAAGGGGCGGTTTCGACCTGCTCGCGGGGAACGGGCGGGAGGAAACGGGGCCGCCGCCAATCGCCCATTTGATCGAGGTGCTGCCTACATCGATTAACAATGCGTTATAGGTCATACGTTTTCCTCAATGCGGTGGCGGATAAAGTAAATGTCGTGGCGATTGAACTCGAACGCCAATAAAATCTCGTTCGTTTCGATCTCGTAAATACCGTCGGGATAGGAAAGCCAGCCGGGGAAATCTGTCAAATCGCGCTTGTAGCCCCACGTTTTCATGCCGTCCGCGCTGACCCAAACCGAAAGCGGGTTGCGGCTTGCGTAGCCTTGCCCCGCGTTGGGCGTGTTCAGCAATGCTACGCGGCGCGCGTCCATTTGAATCAATTTCGGTTTGTTGCCGGGGTTGGGAATGTCGGTCCGGACGGGCTCCGACCACGTACAGCCGCCGTCGCGGGAGTCCGAACGCCACAAATAACCCGTGCCGTTGTAACGCAGCAGCATGGCGACGGCGCCGTCCGACAGGCGCGCCAACGTCGGCTCCGGCCACTGCCAAAGCGGTTTGCCGCCGCTCCCGCGCAAAGGCAGGCGAACCGCGCCGCCCCGCCGGTACGCGCCGTCCGCGCCGCCGATCAAAACGCCGTTTTCCACAAATTCGATTTCACTGTGCCAAACGTATTCGCCCCGCTTTTTCAATTCGTCGTTTTCGGCGCGGGCGATCGGATAGCGTTGGTACGGCAAGAGATGCCCGCCGTCCGGCAAATCCAAACGCCCGCGCAAAAAACAAAAGCCGCCGAGCCGGGGGCCTTTCTCCGCCGCCCACGTCGAGCCGCTGTCGCGGCTGACCGCGACGGCGTTGCGGAAGTCCAAAAACCGCCCGTCGTGCAGGGTGAGGTAACAGCGGATTTCCCCGTTCGCGACGGACACCTCCGTCGCGTAAACCGCGCGGCCGTCCTCCGGCCAAACGCTCGCGGGCTTGCCCCACGTTTTGCCCCCGTCGCGGCTGACGAACGCGTATACCCTGTTTTGGGGCGCGGGCTCCGACGCGCCGCCGCACTGCGACACGATTATCAAGTTGCCGTTCGGCGCGCGGCGCAGGATCGCCTCGCAACTCAACGTATCGACATGAACCAATGAAATTTCCGTCATAATTTTAGATAGTATAGGTGGGGGATTTCTCGACTTCGCTCAGATCATGACATTGTGCGCGGGGCGTTCCTCTGTTCAGTAGAGATTGCCGCGTCGCGCGTTCCGCGCTCCTCGCAATAGACTTGTTGCGAAATTAAGACGCGAAACGATAGGCGAGGGATTTTTGCGTGTAATACAGGTAAAAATCGCAGTTTGTAGCACCGCTACTAACAAGATTTTTACATGCATTACACACTATAAAGACCCGCATAGCGTCCGCGTTGTATTTCGCAACAAGTCTAATGACAACAACAATGCGGTTTGTCCGCTCGCCTTTTCAAGCCAAGATTATGCCCTTTTCCTCTTGAAAAGCAGCAATCCCGCGACAAGCAGCGGTACATACGCCGCCGCCGCGCCGCAACCGCAGCCCATTCTTTGATCGGGCTGTTTTTCCTCCTCCAAAGTCACCTCTACCGACAGAATCCCGTAGGTGTCCTGTAAATACGTCGGCAGCGCGTCCGGCTCGAAAATCAACTTGTAAACGCCGGCCGCGTCCTTTTTATAGCCCTTGCTCGACCACGCGCCCGTCAGCGCGTATTCCTTGCCGTCCGTGTCCTTCACCGCGAGAGCCGTCGGCAGGGCGGCCTTCAAAGTGTCCGACTCGGTGCCGACCGGCCGCGTGATTTTCAGTTCCATTTCGGTCGTGATTTCGGCGACGTCGCGGTACGGGCCCGTCTTGCTGATCACGCCCTTGTCCACCGCCCCCGCCGACCGGAACGCGCCCGCCTTAATATCGCCCTCCGTGATACAGGCGAATCGGATTTCCTTTTCCTTGTACCGCCCCTTGTCCCACGCGGCGTAAATCTTGCCCCCGTATTCATAGGCGTAGGGATAACTCACGTCGTCGCGCCCGTCCAACGTCAATCTGTACGGCCATGTTTCGCCGTCGTCGGTCGAGAGGTATGCCGTCATCAGACTGCGCGACGAGGTCGTCGCGTGGTTGACCATCAACAGGCTGCCCGTCGAAAGTTTCATGAAGTGCACCTTGCTGCCGGGCCCTATGAACGGTTGGGGCAGGTTGTTTTCAAAGGGCTGCCACGTTTTGCCGAAGTCCGAGGAAATCGCGCGCTCCAAGCCCCCCGCCGTCCCTTTTTCGATGCGGCTGACCAAAATCAGCCTGCCGTCGGCGGTTTGCGCGATTTGGGATTCGCCCCATTTGCGCACCGACGCCGCCGAACTCGTCACGCGGCTTTTTACGCTCCATGTCGCGCCTTGATTCACGGACGACCAAACCGACGTGACCGACGGCTCGTCGCTGCCGACCATCGCCTCGGCGGGCATCAGCCATTCCTCCGCGCCGTTTTCGTTGACGATCGCCGTCGGGGGCTTGTGCTCCTTGAAGTTGCCGATCGCTTTGGCTTGGGCGAATTGCACGTCCGCGATATTCGCCGCGTCCGGGTTGGTAATCTTGATCCCCCACGTTTGGGATTGCAGGAAATACAGCCAGAGATCGCCCGACGGCGTTAAAAAGAAGTTCGGCAAAACCAAACTGACCCCCGCGCGGTTCAAGTCGGGATGGTCGATAACCGCCCACGGGTCCACCCACGTTTTGCCCTCGTCCCCGCTGTACGCGACGGCCAAATAATTGAATTGATGCGGCTCCTTGCCGCCGCCCGTATACCACACCGCCCACAGCCGGCCGCCCGTCCGCGCGACCGTCGGCAGGCCCTGCCATTGCCGGTCGGCGGGCTTGTAGGTCTCGCGCTTTTGCGTCGCGTTGTCGATCTTGGTCGCGCCGTCCGCGCGCGGGTCGATCAGCGTGTCCGCCAGTTCCGCGTCGTACAGGCGCATGATCGCGGGATCCGTCCAATTCGTGCCGGAATAGGCATAGCCGTCCGGCAAGCCGTTCGCCGCTTTCGCGCCGCCGCCGCCCGTTTTCACGAACGGCAACGCGGCGACGGTCAAGAGCAGGGCGCATAGACAGAGTGTTAAAAGTTTTTTCATAAAGGCTCCTTGTTGGCGGGCAGGGGAATTTTTAAGGGCAACCACCCCGCCGCAGAGGGGAATTTTAAGCGGTTGAGATTCTTCACTGCGTTCAGAATGACAGGATTTAATCGAATATGTGGGGGATTTCTCGACTTCGCTCGAAATGACAACAAGCGCGGGGCGTTCCTCTGCAATGACATTGCACACGGGGCGTTTCGTGTTCGGTTAACGACATTG
This sequence comes from Clostridiales bacterium, assembly GCA_031263605.1. Taxonomy (GTDB): domain Bacteria; phylum Bacillota; class Clostridia; order Christensenellales; family DUVY01; genus BNZQ01. Next base: position 12,812 of record JAISFM010000298.1, read on the forward strand.
CGCGGGGCGTTCCCCTGTCCGGTAGAGATTGCCGCGTCGCGCTCCGCGCTCCTCGCAATGACAAAGGGGCGCGCGCTCCTCGCAACGAATCTATTGCGAAGAGCGCGGTTTGCCCGCTCCCGAAAATTGACCGTCAAGCGCGTTTCTTTAAGAGCAGTACGCCGAGCAGGGCGACGGCGAGAAAAATCGCGCCCGACGCGCCGTTGCAACCGTTGCAGCCGGCCGTTGCGCCGGCATTCTCCGATTCCCACTTCGCATAGAGGGTCACGTCCGAGGCCGTCTCTTTGGCAATCTTCGTCACCGCCTCGCCCGAAAAATCGGCCGACGTATACCAGCCCTTGAACTTGCAGCCTTCTTTCGCGGGATCGGCCAATTCCACCTCGTTCACATAGGTGAACGTCGCGGGATTCCCTTCGCCGTTTGTGCCGCCGTCCAACACATAGTTGACCGTATAGGTATGCAGCGCGTAGGTCGCCATAAGCACTACGTCGCCCGTCACCACAACCGAGAACGTGCCGTCCGCCGCGACGGTCGCGGCGCGGACGTCGTCGCCGAACGCGTAGGTCGCGCTCACAACGTCATAGCCGGCGTTGGGCGTGACGCGGAAATCCGCCGTCGTGCCGACCCGCGCCTTGTTGTTGGAACTGACGCCGATCGCCGCTTCGCCGATATGCCCTTCCAACAAGCCGTTCGCGCTCGCGGTCACGATCGTGCAGTATTGGAACGCGGCGTCGTCGGTCACGAAACGCAGGTTGGACAGGTTGCAGGCATAGGTCGCGCCGGCGTCTATTGAATTTCTCGTGGTCGCGAACAAGCGGACAACCGGCTGAATTTTAGTCGGAAACGCGCCGTTCCCGACATTGGTAAACGAGTCCGCCGTCCACGGGATATAGACCGTGCCCTCGAAGCCCGCCGGGATATAGACGGTGTTGCCGCTCTTGACGAGGCCGCTGCCGAGGAACAGGCGGGAATTAGGCCGCGCGTTCGAGGTTTGCCAAAGCACGTAGGTCGTAGTCGTCAGATCCGCGGCGGTACTGCCCGCGATACGAACCGCCAAATTGAAAACCGCGAGGTTGTCGTTTTTCACGTCGATCGCGAGGCCTTTAATCCCCAACGCCGCCGTATCGACCCAACCGTCCGCGCCGATCATCGCGTCGGGCAGCGTAAGGTATAAACTGTCGTAATTGTCGTCGCCCGACGGACGAATATCGGAAAACACAAAGTCGCCCTTTTCCATGAACCCGTATCCGACGTAATCCGTAATCGGCTCGCCCTGTTTGTCGCCGTAGGGCGTGTAGGCCGTTTCCGAGGGCGTCCAAATTTTCACCGCGCCCGTTAAATCCAACGCCTCGCCGTCGAACGCGCTCAATTTGTAGATTTCGCCCACATTGAAACGGGCTGGCCAAGCCGAGCCGTAAACGGTCACGCCGTCGAACGAGGACGCGCTCGCAAAAGCCGTCTGCGGGACGACGATATAGCCGTAGAAACCCATGACGTTGGCGGTCAGGTTGGGGCTTGCCGAGGCGTAAGCCGTTGTCGCCGCCGCCGCGCCCGTCTTTTGCGTCACAACGCCGTTCTTATCGGCCAGATAATAGGTTCCGTCCATGGGGTAAGCCGTGCCGCCGGACTGCAAAGCGATCTTGTAACTGTAATTCGTATTGACAAGATTAGCCAAACGGACGGCGACATACTCGCCCGAAACAAAATCCGTCGCCGCCAGATCGGCGGTTACGCCGCCGTCGCGCGTGCCGATTGCCCGATCGGGGTCGGTCGTGCCGACGCTGACCGCGTTAAATTCGGCGAAACGCGTGCCGTAGCGGGCGTTCTGCAACGAGAACAGCGAGCCGCCCGTATAGGCGTAGGCGTCGATTTGGCTGAACTCCGCCGTCACGGTCAAATCGGCGGTAATGTTCGTCAATTCCAATTTGCCGCCCGCGACTTCGCCCTTCCTTTCAACGTTGTTGACCTTTAAACTGGACAGAACATACCCGTAGCCCGTTACCGTCAAGGTCGCCGAGCCGCCGTCCAACACGACCGAGCGGTTGGCCGTCACCGTCCCGTGCGCGGGCGGCGTGATTGTGATCCGGCGCGTCGTCCCCGCCGCCCATTGCGCGGTCAAAACGCGGTCGCCGATTACCGCGCCGCCCAACGCCGTCACAGGGTGTTCGTCCTGATCCTCCCAACCCATGAAAACGTTGCCGTCCTTGTAGGGTTCCGCCAAAGTAACCGCGTCCTCGACCGTATAGGTCGAGGGATTGCTCTCGCCCGCCGCGTATTCCCCGCCGCCCAAGTCGTAATCCGCGTTGTAGACAATCGGTTTAGAGGCGACCGCAAAGGTTGAGTTCGCGGTTTGCGTCCGCGTGAGTTTGCCGCCCGCGAGGAAATCGGCGCGCGCCTGCCCCGTCAATTCGTCATTGTCCAATTTGACGCTGTCGCATTCGTAACCGGGCGTAAAGGCGGCCGTATAGGTCATGTCCAAGCCCGCGAAGTTTTTGGCCATGCCCGAAACCGCCGCGCGCGCGTCGCCCGTCAGGGTGTTGTCGTAAATCGTCGTGTCGTCGGTGAGGAAGTATAATTCGTATTCGATCTCTTTGCTGTCGGTGTTATTGTCCACTTGAATCGTGAATGTCGGCTTTAACTTGGCCGGAAAAACGCCGTTCGCGGCACCGCCCACATCGGTAAATGATTGTCCCGCGTCGATCGAACCGCTCGCCGCGCAGGTAAACGGCAGATAGATAATGCCGTTAAAGTCGCCGTTGACGTCTTTCGCCCGATAAGTGCTGACATTCGGCAGTATTATACTGCCGGTTGCCATAATTCTTTGCGACCTGTTATTGGTGTCGGTTCTGTATAATGTGCTCGTCGAGGCGTCGGTGAAAGCATAGGTCATCGCGACGTTGGTGTTGATCTTATTGACCGCGCGTATCGCCATGCCCTTGATCGTCGCGGTATCAACATTCCCGTCCTGACCGATCATCGCCGCGGGGAAAGCGGCGGTCATCGTGTCCGCAGAGGACGTACCGGCAGAATTTACTTTGTTGTCCATAAAAAACGTACCGCGTTTTAAGAAACGCGCGGCGATATTCGTCTGCGCCGTCGTGTCGCTGTCGGACGGATACAGTCCGAAATTGTCCGCCGCGGGCGACCAAATTTTCGCCGCGCCCGACAGGCTGAACGCCAAACCGTCGAAAGAGTCCAAAAGATACGCGCCATAGATTTCATAGCGTGTCGTATAGTTCGGCGCAAGACTGATTTCGTCGATGTCCGTCGCCGCCGATATGCCCAAACTCGCGAGCGGTATAACGACATATTGCGAAAAAATCGCCGACGTCGCGCTAGTCAAAAAATAAGCGTCTCCCCTGCCCGACACCGGCGTAACTGTCGCGCCGTCGCGGCTGACCGTGTAATACTGTCCGCCGGCCGCAAATTGATGTGTCGTATCGCCGGCCTTTATTCGGATCAAATGCGTTGAATCTTTTAAGACCGGCTGATAATAATCCAGCACGATCGCCGCCGTAGCGGGGACATTTTCGGCCAAATGCCCGCCCTCGGCGTTGAATATGCGGACGCCGTAAGCCCACGAATTGGACGTCATGTTGTAACTCCAAACGCCCACCGCGTCCTCAAACGCGTATAGGCTGCCCCGCTTTGCGGAACCGTAAGTCGCCGATATAGAATCCCGGCCCAATCGGTAGACCGTCGGCGGCGGCGCGGCCTTTGCGGGCGCGGGCGCGAGCAGCCCCGCGAGCGCGAACATGCCCGATGCCAGGCATACCGCGGCTAACGCCGCCAGAAGTTTCACTCGTTTTCCCTTTGTTGTTGTCATGTTTGGTACCTCCATTTATTTTTCTTGTTTTGATAGTGTCGGGTTTGTTGTTTAGAGTCCTGTTCATGAAACGAACGCTTATGGTTTAGAGCCTGTTTGCCTGAAACGAAAACGCGTCGTTTTGGGCGACGGAGCCGTCCCGCTCCCGCCCCTCTTCCAACAGTTCAAGCAAATACCGTTTGAAATTTTGACAGTCCGCCTCCGCCGCGACTTGCATCGCGCCGCCCTCGGGGTTCGCGCCGCCCGCCGCGCCGGGCGCGGGCAGGGTCAAACCCCTTTCCGCGCCCTCCGTGCCCACCGTCACCGCAAGGGGCTGGAAGCGGCAAAAGTCCGCCGTGAGTACGCTGACCGCCAACGGGTCGTGCATACAGGGCGCGCGCTCGCCCCGAAAATCCGCGGCGTATTTGGCCAGCATTCGGCTCAAAAGGCGGAACGTTTCGCCCGGCAAGGACGCGATACGCGCCGTTTCCGAGGGCGACAGCACGCAGTTCCGCGTGTGTTCCAACCCCACCGCGCGTATTTTCACGCCCGACGCGAACACAATCCGCGCGGCTTCGGGGTCGCAACGGATATTCCATTCCGCAAATTCTTGGGCGTAACAGCCGCCCATCAGCACGAGTTCCCGGCACGAACGGAATGCCGCCGGGTCTTTTGCGAAAGCCGCCGCCAAATTGGTCATCGGCCCCAACCCCACAAGCGTCAATTCGCCCGGCTGTTTCCGCAAGGCGGCCAATATCGCGTCCGCCGCCCCGCCGCCGTCATAGGCGCAAGCCATGTCGGGGAAAAAATGCGGGATATCGATTTTGCCGTCCGCGCCCCGCGTCTCGAAACCGTAGCGTCTGACCGGCTCGCGGATCGGGTCGTCCGCGCCCGCGTAGACGGGCGTATGCCCCAAACGCAGAGAGCGCAGCAACGTTTTAACCAGCATGGCCCTTTGCGCCGCGTTGCGGTAGACCGTGCTTACGCCCTCGATTTGCAAGCCCGCGCAAGCCGCCATTACGACCGCGAACGCGTCGTCCACGTCGTCGCCGGCGTCGGTGTCAATCCATATTTTGACGTTGTCGTTTATCGTTTCGTTGGTCATGTAAGTCTCCGATTGATTTCAATTACAATTTACAAATTACAAATTACAAATTGCGGTTTGAGTTGTATTGTCATGATCTGAGCGAAGTCGAGAAATCTCCCACATTATTAAATTGTCGAAGATCTCTCCGCTCCGCTCATTAGAGTTGTTACGAAACCTCTCCGCGAAATCTTTACGGGTCTTTTCGCGTTTAGGTTTTGTAACAACTCTATTCGCTCCGATCGAGATGACAAAGAGGGGCGCGGGGCGTTCCCCTGTCCGGTAGAGATTGCCGCGTCGCGCTCCGCGCTCCTCGCAATGACAAAGGATAATTACGAATGACGAATTGCGGATTGAGAATGTTGCGCTTTTATTCTTTAATCCGAAATTTGTCATTCGTCATTCGTAATTCGTCATTTATCCCTATTATTCGCTGATCCTCAAATACGCGGGAAGTTCCTTTTTATAGCGTTCCGGCTCGCCGCGCAACTTCACCGCGGGCGCGGCGTAGCCCGGCCGGTTTTTCGGCCACCCGAACGTTACGCCGATTTGCCGCTTGCCGTTTTGATAGGACGCGTTCTGATAGGCCAGCCATTCTTGATAACCGTAAGCGTCGGCCTCTTGCATCGCGCTGTTGTACTGCCCTTCCGCCGCCGCCTTGTTCGCCGCCATAATCACCGTCGGCAGGTAGCGAATCCACATCGCCTCCAAATCCTCTTGAATATCCACCATCGCGTTGAACTTTTTCACGTCGGATATGTCCACGTTGTACCGGAACGGTATGCGCGAGTACGTATAGGGAATCAACGCCGCTTTCATCTGATAGCGCGCGTAGAATTGATAGGTGTCCATGTCCGCGCGCGTCGGCGAGGTTAGCATCACATACATCGGATTGGTCAGCAGGCTGATCTGTTTGATCCCCTCGTTGTACCAGCCCGCCGCTTGCGGCGCGCCCAACAGCCCCTTGGCGTAGTCCGTCCACTCGATTTGCCCGTACCGGAAAACGTGATCCTTTTCCGTCGGGTTGCCGTCCGCGTTCTTGACCGCAATTTTCGCGGTTTCGCCGGGGCGCGTCGCGAAATTATAGGTCTTGCCCTCTACGCCGTAATACGCGTCGCGCTGTCCCTGCTCGCTGATCAAATAATCGAACACCTTGATCACGCGGTCGATCCTTTTGCACAGCGTCGTAATCATCGAAACGCGCAAGCCCCGCCCCGATTGATCCAGAATCAGCGGCGCGTCGCCCCGCGCGTTGGTCACGACCACCGGCACGTATTCGTTCGCGTCGTTGAAAGTGTGGTTTTGCGCGTCGTACCCCGCCGCGCTGCGCCCCGCAAGCCCCGTCGAGAAGTTGTGCGGCGCGCCCACAATCGCGAACGGGCGGCCGTTGCGAATGTGCGTGATCACTTCGGCCGACGAATAGCCGAGGTTGGAACTGATGAGCAAATGCTCGCGGAACAGTTCGTTGAGGAACAGCAACACCTCTTTAAATTCCGGCGTGCCGTATTCGTAAACCAAATTGCCCTGCGCGTCCTCTTTGGGAACGCAGAAGTATTCCGTCAGGGCGGTCAGCGCGTCGGACAGGCTGCCGTTGGACGCTTTTGACAGGAACGGCGCGAGGCACACGGTCGGGTTGTCGTTCCCCAAACCGTAATTCGATTTGACCCATTTGCACATTTCGATAAAGCCCGCGGGGGTCGTGGTTTCCGCGTCCTCGTTAAACGCCGGGTTTTGCGCCTTTTTAGCGGCGACGTAGGCGTCCAAATAGTCCTTGCGCGCCAGAATCGCTTGGTTCGGGACGATTTGCTCGCCCATGTCGGCGTATTCGGCAATGTCCGCGTCGGCGTAGAAATTGTTGGCAAGGCCGTAAATGTTGCCGTCCGACGCCTTGTAATAGTCCGTCAATTCGTCGGACAGGCGCGGCAGCATCGAGGGGGCCCACCTTGCCGCCAATTCGTTCAGCGGCCAGACGTATTTCTTGTCCTTGGATTCGGCCAGTTGCCCGCGGGTCGCGTAGTCCGTAATCGTCATCACGTCGGGCAGGTTGCCGCCCGATATTTTCGTGGACAGTTCCGTGCCGTCGTCCTTTAACGCCGTCGAGAAATTGACTTTCACGCCCGTTTTATTGTAAATCAACGTCCGAAGTTGGTAAAAATCCCAACTCGTCGAATCCAGCCACCAGTCAATTTCTATATCCTCGTCGTCGGCGTCCACTTGCAGCCAACTGTCCTTGCCGGCCTCGGCCAGCGGGTGATCGGGATAGACCAATTTCGTGGGCAGTTTGTTCCTGTTCAAACAGCCCGACAGGGCGGCGGCGGGCAAAAGGGCGAGTAACAGTATAAACGCCGCCGTAAGTTTCGTTCTGAATTTTTTCATGTTTTATTTCCTTTTTATTTCCTTTTTGTTGCCTTGCGGTCAAAATTTTTTTTCGGAACTTCGTTCAGAAA
>JAISFM010000311.1 GCA_031263605.1 Clostridiales bacterium
GGGGAGGGGATAAACCGCGTTGAACATAAACTCGGGTTGTCATTGCGAAGAGCGCGGAACGCGCGACGCGGCAATCTCTATGTAAAAAGGTGCGTTTCGTGTTTTGTAGAGATTGCTTCGTCACGCTTCGCGCTCCTCGCAATGACATCGGGACGCTTTGCGCTCCTCGCAATGACCTATCAACGCTTTTGTCCACTCCCGTGGAAGTAAAGTTGTTGAATAAAATCCGAAACTGTGCTATACTATGCCCATGATTATACGTTCGAGGGCGCCCTTGCGTTTGGGGCTTGCCGGGGGCGGGACCGACGTGTCGCCGTACTGCGATCTTTACGGCGGCGTAGTGCTGAACGCGACGGTCAATCTGTTCGCGCACTGCACGCTGATTCCCCGCGCCGACGGGAAAGTAAAATTCCGCGCCGCCGACAGGGGCGAGGCTTTCGAGGGCGACGCCGCGCCAGCATTGGCCGTCGATAACACGCTCGCCCTGCATAAGGGCGTGTATAACCGCGTCGTCCGGGAATTTAACGGGGGCAAACCGCTCTCGTTGGAGGCGCATACCTATTCCGACGCGCCGGCGGGCAGCGGCTTGGGGACGTCCTCGACGATGGTCGTCGCCATTTTAAAGGCGTACACGGAATGGCTGCAACTGCCGTTGGGCGAATACGACACGGCGCGTTTGGCCTATGAAATCGAGCGCAAGGATCTCCAACTGGCGGGCGGGCGGCAGGATCAATACGCCGCGACATTCGGCGGCTTCAACTTCATCGAATTTGAAAAGGGCGACCGCGTGATCGTCAATCCGTTGCGCGTCAAGAAATGGATTTTGAACGAATTGGAGAGTTCGCTCGCGCTGTATTTTACGGGCGTGTCGCGCGACTCCGCGCGGATCATCGAGCAGCAAATCAAGGACACGACCTCGCGCGCCGCCGACGCGGACGAACGTTTGAAACAAATGCACCTCGTCAAAAAGAGCGCGTACACGATGAAGGAAGCGGTTTTAAAGGGCGATTTCAAGGGTTTCGCCGACACCCTGCGCGAAGGCTGGGAGGCCAAAAAACGGTCGTCGTCGGGGATCAGCAACCCGCATATAGAGGAATGTTACGATTTGATCATGCGGAACGGCGGCCTCGCGGCCAAGGTCAGCGGCGCGGGCGGCGGGGGCTTCATGATGATTTACTGCGACCCCGTCGAAAAATTCCATCTCGTCGAAACGCTGAAAAAGACCGGCGGGCGCGTCCACAATTTTCACTTTACGAAAGACGGCACCGAAGGCTGGACTGTTTGACGGGCAAGGCGGCGGCGAAACAATCGCTGTAAAAACCGGAACACGGCTTTTTGTCGTATAACGACGTAACTATCTTTATATAAAAAGGCGCGTTCCTCTGTTCGGCAGAGATTGCCACGTCGCGCTTCCGCGCTCCTCGCAACAGGTCTAATGACCGGCAGCAACGCGGTTTGTACACTCCCTCGTATAACATCTTGGTCTTGCTTGTGTCCGCGCCGTTCTTGCAGGAGTCGCTTTGAAACTGAAATAAGTATGTCGTGTAACCTTTGCCCCCGAAATTGCGGCGTTGACCGCGCGTCCGCCGCCGGCTATTGCGGCGCGGGTTGCGAACCCGAAATCGCGCTCTGCACCCTGCACAAATACGAGGAGCCCTGCATTTCGGGCGCGGATCCCGCGCGGGGCAGCGGCGCGGTCTTTTTTCGGTATTGCAACCTTAAATGCGTATATTGCCAAAATTATAAAATATCCTTGCTGTCGGGCGGCCTCGACCGGCGCGGGCGCGTTGCGCAACCCCCTCGGTTTGGGCGCGGCGAAGAATCGCGGCCGGTCGCGCAACCTCCTAATTTTGGGCGGAGCGAAGAATCCCAACCGAATTTATCGGATTTGCCCGCCGTTTTCCTTGCTTTACAAGCGAAAGGCGCGTATAATATAAATTTAGTCACGCCGACGCATTACGCGCCGCAAATCGCGGAGGCGGTGTTTGCGGCCAAGCAGGGCGGTTTGACGGTTCCGGTGGTATGGAACACGGGCAACTATGAAAAGGCCGAAACGATTGAGAAATATTTATCGGGCGCGGCGGACATATATTTGCCCGACATGAAGTACTTCGAGAGCGAAACGGCGGCGCGGTACTCGAACGCGCCCGATTATTTCCGGTACGCGGACAAGGCGTTGCGCGCGATGGTAAAACTGCGTCCGCGCCCCGTGTTCGGAGCGGACGGCCTGTTGAAATCGGGCGTGCTCGCGCGGCATATGCTGCTGCCGGGGCATTTGGCGGAGAGCATGAAGATCGTCAAATACCTGCATACGGAATTTGGCGGCGGCATTCTGATCAGCCTGATGAGCCAGTACACGCCCATGCCGGGCATAGCGAACGGCGCGGCGTTCCCCGAACTTCAAAACAGGGTTTCGGCGCGACATTACAAGACGCTTGTCGAATACGCGGCGGGATTGGGCATAAAAAACGCCTACACGCAGGGGCGGGGCGCGGCGGGCGAATCCTGCATACCGAACTTTTGAATGCGCAATTCACAATGCACAATTTCGGAATGCAGAATGTCGGACAGAGTGGATTGCGCCGCAACAACGCTATTCCGCAAATGCCGAAGGGAGTGGGCAACCGGCGTTGCAGCATGTCATTGCGAGAAGCGAACATAGTGAGCGACGAAGCAATCTCTACAAAACACGGAACGCGCCTTTTTACATAGAGATTGCCGCGTCGCGCTTCCGCGCTCCTCGCAATGACTTCGGCCGTTGCGCTCCCAACAGAGTTGCAGCGGAATTAAAAGGCGAGCGGAATCGCGCCGGATTTTTGCGGCAAACCGAATGACAGAGGGCAGCGCGTTCGGAATGAAAGAGGAAAGCGAGGGGCGTTCCTCTGTTCGGTAGAGATTGCTTCGTCGCGCTTCCGCGCTCCTCGCAACATGTCTAATGACCGCGTATTCATTTCGCTGCAACTCTAATGACTTGCCTGCCGTTTTATGTTCAACGCGGTTTGTCCGCTTCTAATGCCGAAAGTTTTTGAAAGAGCGCGAGAAAACTTTTTTTAAAAAGTTTTCTCGCATAAACAGGAAAAAATTTCAACCGAAATTCTGCATTTTACATAAGGAGACCATCTATGCAAAGAACGACGACTTACGCCACGGACGCGCCCAAAGAGCGCGTATTTTTGGCGGCGTTCGCCTTGAAAGGCGAGCCGGCCGAAACCGTCGAGGCGTCTCTGGACGAACTCGCGCAACTGGCGGAAACGGCGGGGGCGGAGGTGTGCGGCCGGACGGCGCAGTACAAGGACATGCCCGAAAAAGCCACGCTGATCGGCAGCGGCAAGGTCGGCGAGATGAAACAATTTTGCGAAAACCACGACATAGACGCGGTGATTTTCGACAACGAACTTTCGGGCGTCCAAATCAAGAATTTAACCGACTTGACGGGGCGGCGCGTGATTGACCGCTCCATGCTGATTTTGGACATTTTCGCGGGGCGCGCCGAGAGCGCGGAGGGCAAAATACAAGTCGAACTCGCGCAGATCAAATACACGCTGCCGCGTCTGGTCGGGATTGAAAAGAACATGGCGCAAATGAAAGCGGGCGGGGCGGCGGCTGGTATGCGCGGCCCCGGCGAAAAGAAACTGGAAACCGACCGCCGCATTATCCGTAGGCGGGTGCTGGAATTAGAGGCGGCCCTGAAAAAGTTAGAGGCCGAGCGCGGCACGCGCGGCGCGCGGCGGGCGCATTCGGGGGTAAAGAGGGTCGCCCTCGTGGGCTACACCAACGCGGGCAAAAGCACGCTGATGAACCTGCTGGCGCGCGCGGGCGTATGGACGGAAGACAAACTGTTCGCCACCCTCGACCCGGTTACCCGCAAGGTCTTTTTGGGCGGCGGCACATTCACGCTGACCGACACCGTGGGCTTTATCTCCAAACTGCCGCACGAATTTATCGACGCTTTCAAATCCACTTTAAGCGAGGCGCGGGACGCCGATTTGCTGCTGCACATCATGGACTGCGCGAGCCCCGCCCTGCAAAAGCAGTACGCCGTGGTAACGGAAGTATTGAAACAAATGGGGATCGAGAACAAGCCCGTCCTGTCGGTCTATAACAAGGCCGATTTGATCAAAGGCTTCACGCTGTACGACAAGGCGAACAGCGTTTTAATCAGCGCGAAAACCGGCGCGGGCGCAGAGGATTTGAAAAAAAGGATCGCCGAAAAGTTGGGGTTCGGGAGCGGGGAGCAGGGCGGGGAATAGTGATTAGTGGTTAGTGTCGGTCGGGGGACATTGCGCATAATCCTTGTCCGAAATTTCGCATTCCTCATTCTGCATTATGTAATAAAGTAAAAAACTCCCCTCCCTCGGAGTGGCGCCGCCTTTGGCGGCGGGGTGGTTGTGCTTATTGTCATTAGACTTGTAGCGGAATGAATACGGCGTCATTGCGAGGAGCGCGAAGCGCGACGCGGCAATCTCTACCGGACAGGGGAACGCCCGTGCGCTTTCCTGTCATTCTGAACGAAGTGGAGAATCCCAACCTTTTTAAATGCGGAATGCGGAATTGTTGACCTGTCGAAAGATTGATAAATGACTAATGACTTAATAATAAATGACTAATGATTAATTGTTGACCTGTCGAAAAAGAAACTTTGAGTGTGATTTGCGTTTCTTGCCCATAGGCAGGATTGTTTTCTTAAACCTTATCCGAAATTAATCATTTATCATTAATCATTGTTTGGGTATGCTTTACGTTTCTTGCCCACAGGCAATACCGCTTTCATAAACCTTATCCGAAATTTTGCATTTTGCATTCTGCATTTAAAAAACTCTCTTTGCCTTTTTACCACTTGACGGGCGTAACGCCGTCAACGTCGTAATGCCAATAGGTGTCGTCGTCCTGTTGCGGCGGCTCGGCGGAGTATATGGAAACTGTCGGGACGAAGGACTCGCTGACTATGCCATCGCCTTGATCGATTTCGTTCCAACC
>JAISFM010000028.1 GCA_031263605.1 Clostridiales bacterium
CTTCTCTTTGCGTATATTGCGGCATAGGTAGGCGTTTACATGGAGGAAGCAAGCCTTCAAGATCGTTACCGGCTCGCCTTTCCTGTCCGTGACGGTATCGGTCAGTTTCCGCCCGATATATCCGCATAAAAATACGATCGCCTCTTGCGCTATGTCGTAACTGTCCGTCAGCGCATAGCCCTTATCGTCAAAATGATCCATGTCCCGGATTAGATTGCGGTAGGTCTCCTGCATAAACGCGGTACCCTCATAGCCGAGCCTGCCCTTAACGGCGCATATTGCCGTATACTCGCCTTTGCGCCTCACATTCTCCGCCGTGATAACCCCGTCCTTGCTCAACCACCCGTTGCGCCTGTCGTTGCTTTGTGTCGTGCCCATGTTCTTAATCTCCTTCTCCCAGCCGTTCAACGGCTGTTGCCTCTCGGCCACGGCACGGTTGGGGCGGTGTAAAGCAACCCCGCAGGGGAGTTTTTCGGAGATAGGGCGAAAAGAGAGTTTTGGGGCTTATGCAGAAAAATTTTTGCGGCACGCAAAAAGGGCGCGTCGCCTGTCTTAATCCGCTTTGACATAAAATCAAAGGATAGATAGGCGACGCGCCCCGTTTGCTTTACACCGCCCCGGCCGTGCCGTACAACGACTCAACAGCCGTTGAACGGCGGGAAAGGATATGGATTGAATTATAATGGATAAACGCGAACGATGATTTGCCGTAGTATAGTCGCACAATTATAGTCCGTTCAATTCTTATTCGATGATAACCGGCTTAGAAAAGGTCAATCCGACATAAACAATCTTATAGGCGTTCCTTTGACACAAATAAACTCAAAAACTGCAATATATACGAGCGGTGCGGAAACACAAAAAAAAAGACCGTCCCGTCCTATCGACGAAACAGCCTATTTCCTTGCCTACTCTAACTCGAGCCTTCTTACGACAAAGCCTGCCACACCCTTTACAAAAATGTATCGGGTGTTCAAACTCTGCCGCTCTTGGTGTTCCATACCCCATATATCGCTTTTAAAAATTTGACAAAATGATTCTAAACTTGTACAATCTTTTTAAGATAAAAGAAAAATCCGAGTCCTCTTTATTAAAGAAAACTCGGATTTTTCTTTCCGTCATCTCGTTTCGGCAAAGCCGACCAAACCTTTGATAAAAAAGTATATTATCTTAGGTTGGTTCAAACTCTGCCGTTTATGGTGCACCACCGGCGATAGAAAACGAGCCGACCGGGATAAAGCGTTTATCAAGGGCGCCGCGGGGTTTCTAACCAAAAACAGCCGAGAGTTAATCTCGGCTGTTTTTGTCCCGTTCAATCGGTTGTTGCCGCGCCCAATCAATATATAGAGTGTGTACAAACAGCATTGCTGCCGGTCATTAGACTTGTTGCGAAATACAGCGCGGACGCTATGCGGGTCTTTTCGTGTGTAAAGCGGGTAAAAATTTTGATAGTAGCGATGCTACAATCCTCAATTTTTATCTTTGTTTGTCGCAAAAATCCATCGCAATTCCGCTCGCCTTTTAATTTCGCTACAAGTCTAATGACAGTACTATGCGCATTCGGAATGACAACTTTGCGCATTCTCTTTATCCGATACCTCTTACCTCTTACCTCTTACCTATTATTTATTTCCGGCTATATCGCTTCTATCACGCCGCGAACCTTGTCCTCCGACAGCGTAATCCCCTGCCAAAGGTTTTCCGCGCGCAGGGCTTGATAGAACAGCATCGCCGCGCCGTTCGCCGTCTTTAAGCCCGACTGCCGCGCGAGGCTCAAAAAAACCGTTTCGCGCGGGTTGTATATGATGTCAACCGCCGCCTTGCAGGAACGGAAATCGAAATCGGGCAGCGCGGGGCTTTCGCCCGCCCGCAGCCCCGCCGACGTGCAGTTGACGACCGCGTAAAAACCGCCCTTGGGAAGTTCCCGCGTCGCGGTTATGTTGCCGCCCTTTAATTCCGCCGCCACTTGAACGGCTTTTTCATAGGTGCGGTTGTAGATCATGAGCGCGGAACATTTCTTGCGCAACGCCTCCGCGACCGCCCGCGCCCCGCCGCCCGCGCCTAAAATCAACGCCGCGCGGCCTTGCAGACGGATCGAGTGGTAAATCAATCCGTCCCAAAACCCCGCCGCGTCGGTGTTATGCCCGATCAGCCGCCCGTCCGCCGCCCGCGAAACCGTGTTGACCGCGCCCGCCGCCGCCGCGCTGGGGTCCAGTTTGTCCAAGTATCGGATAATTTCGGTCTTGTAGGGCTTCGTCACGTTGAAGCCGTCGCAGTATTGCCGCAGGTACGCCGCGCGTTCGGGCAATTCCGACGGCGGGAAGTCGAAAATGTCGTAGAACGCCGGAGCGTCGGCCAAACGGCAGATCTCCCCATGCACAAAAGGCGAACGGGTGTAATCGATGCCGTAACCGATCAGGGCGTGACACTTCATAATAAACAGTATACCATATATAAATCGAAAAGTAAACAGCGTTAAGCGTCGGCGGCGGATTTGACCCATTGTAAAAGTTCGTCATATTTCATAGTGCCGTCGGCGAGGGCGAGGCCGACGCGTACAATTTCCTCGTTGGGGACGCGGATAGAAATGCCGCCCGCTTCCAAAAACGCCAACATGACATACATTCCGATCCGTTTATTGCCGTCTGTAAACGCATGGTTCGTTACGAGCGCATAGCCGATACGGGCGGCTTTTTCCTCTTTGGCCGGATATAGTTCTTTGCCGTCAAAAGTCTGAAACGCGCTCTGCAACGCGGAATCCAACAGGTTGAAATCACGCACGCCGGCCGTGCCGCCGGACATTTCAATCATAAGTTTATGCAAAAGCAAAACCCTGTCCTTGTCGTATTTGATCATTTCGCCAATTCCTTGAATGCGGGAAGATATCTTTGCAGAATCCTCTTTTCCGCGATTTCCATTTTTTCCTCGTCCGTCAATTCCAAGTACCCGCCCCGCGTTAAATCCACTAACGCGAATTTCGGGCGGTTGTTCTTGAATATCACCGCGCTCCCGTTCTTTTCCGCAAGGCGCGCCGTTTTGGAAAAATTTTGGTTCGCTTCGGTCATCGTCACAATTTGCTCCGTATTTATCAGCATGGTTTTTACCTCTTAAAACCTGTCTTCATAGATCAAGGGAACGCGGATTTATGAAAGCGGGCCTCTTATTATTATATCACAAATTATAGGATAAAATCAACCTATTTAAACATGCGGGAGCGGGCAGTCCGCAAAGGCCCGCACCGGAAAATTGCGCCGGCGTTGAAACTCGCGCAAGAGGGGCGGGGGACGGGCCTATGCCGGCGCGGGGGCTTTTGACCGCTTTTCTTTAAGGTAAAGCAAAGCGTACAAGGCTATGGCGGACGCCGCTAAAACGCAAATATAAACGATTTGCAACGCGAATAAAACGGCGCGCCAAGGCGCCGCGTTCGCGTTTAGGCGCGAAATAAAAGCGGTCGCCGCCGTTATGAAAAAGGAGTTTGCAACCGTTGCAAGGAAAACGGCGAGCAGGTAAATCAATTTGACTTTTATATGCCGCGCCAAGCATACGCAATCGGATAGGACATACAGGAAAACGGCGCAGTGAATAAGCGCGGCGACGTTCGACAGTTCCGCTAAACGGTAGTAGTACGCAAGGAATAAGTCGAATTCCGATCCCGGCGCGTATCCGTCAAATAACCGATTATATTGATCGCCCGCCTCTTTTGCGGTTAAACCGTAAAAGACGGCGGGCAGTATCAGCAACAGCGCAAAAAGCGTCAATTGCCCTATTCTGCCCGTAAAGAATTTTTTCATATTTCCTCCGTTTCGCCCTGCGCGGCGGTTTTTGTTAAAGCAAGTAACCGTTAGGGTTCGTAGAAACTCTGTTATAATAGGTTGGGGATTTCTCCGCTCCGTTCGGGGCTTTGCCCCTCGCTCCGGTCGAAATGACATAATGGCTATGGAAGACGGTCGGATTGAGGACTATGCGCAATGCGGTTGAGATTCTTCACTCGCGGAAAGAATGACAATTTCGACCTCGGCTTTTTCGGTTAAAACAGCGGGGGCATTTCCCTTTTGTGTCGGGAATTGCGGTGCATCGAATCGATTTTGTCCTTGATATGCGCGTCCGCGCATAGGCCCGTCCGTATGTAGTTGTCCAGCGTCGCATAGGTGAACCCGAAATTTTCCTCGTCGGACTTGCCCGTCAAGCCGTCGGCGGGACGCTTGTCGATGTAACGTTGCGCGTCGAGGCCGAACTCCCGCGCCAAAAGGGTGCCGACCGCCACGACCTCCGTTTTCGTGAGGTTGCCGATCGGGTTGAAATCGTAGCCGCCGTCGCCGTATTTCGTAAACCACCCGGTATAGGCCTCGGACAGGTTGCCCGTGCCGGCCACGCGCCAGCCGCGCGCCTGCGCCGCCGCGTATAATGTCAACATGCGCACGCGCGGCGGGACGTTCAGGGCGGCGGGCTTTTCGACCGATAACGCGGGGTTTTTCAGGACGGCCTCGACGGCCGCCCCGATGTTGACGGTCGCGTAGTCCACGCCGATCTGTTGCGCGGCGGTTTCCGCGTCGGCAATGTCCTTTTGCAAGCCGTCCGGCAGGAGCAGGGCGAATACGTTATCGCCGAATACCTTTTTTACCAGCATCGCGACGGTCGCGCTGTCCTTGCCGCCCGACATGCCGAGGACGACGCCCTCGCAGGACGTGTCCGCCTTGTACTTCGCCATTTTAGCGAGAATTTCGTTTAAAACCGCTTGCGCGTCGAATTTGTAGCCCATTGCGTTTTCCTTCGCTGAATAGTATACCATATTTCGGTTGTGTTTTAAAGCGTTTTCGAGTATAATTTTAAGAGACGTTATTTTTAAATTGAGAATTGAAAAGTGGCGGTTAGAGGTTAGGTAATAAATAGGTTAGGTAATAGGTAATAGGTAATAAGTAATAGGTGCGGATGCTGACGCAAGAATGGGCTTTTATTATGCTGTATGTTTCTTGCCCGCTGTTGCAAGTAGGAAGTAGGAAGGACGAAGGACGAAGTGTCGGATGCTGACGCAAGAAATAACTTTTATTATGCTGTATGTTTCTTGCCCGCCGACCCGCCCGCATGACGAAACCCGACCGAAATTTGTCAATTGTCAATTGTCAATTTCCTTGCCCGCCGACCCGCCCGCATGACGAGACCCGACCGCACTTCGTCCTTCGTCCTTCCTACTTCGTCCTTAATTTGTCCTTCGTCCTTAACTTGTCCTTTTTAACAAAAAGGGTTTTCCAAGATAGAGAGAAAGAAAGAGTGAATTTCGACATCGGAACGTTAAAAAGCGGGAGCGACGCGCGGGGCAGGGCGTTGGCGGCCGAGGGGAAAGAGGCCGTGCTGACCCCCGAAGTCGCGGGCGCAATCGCGCGCGCTTTTTTGGAGTACGCGCGGGAACGGCGCGGCGTTAAAATCGGGCGCGTAGCCGTCGGGCATGACAGCCGATTGACCGCCGAAACGCTGAAAGCGGGGGTCTTTCGGGCGTTGGCGGGCTGCGGCGCGGTTCTGTTGGATTGCGGCTTGACGACTACGCCCGCTATGTTTATGACTACCCGATTCCCCGAAACCGATTGCGACGCCGCTATCATGATAACCGCAAGCCATATGCCCAAGGATATGAACGGCTTGAAGTTCTTTTTAAGGGACGGCGGGCTGGAAGGGAAAGAGGTCGAGCGCATTTTGAGCCTTGCTCAAAACAGTGCACAGTGCACAGTGCACAGTCCACAGTTAAATGGCAGTGCACAGTGCACAGTGCACAGTCCACAGTTAAAGGACGGGAGCAATGCGCAATTAAAGGACGAGATTCTTCACATCAAACAGAATGACAGAGAGAGCATTCGGAATGACGATAAAAAAAGCAAATCCGAAATTGTGCATTGTGCATTGTGCATTGTGAATTGCAATGACGATAAAAAAAACAAATCCGAAACTGTGGACTGTGGACTGTGCACTGTGGACTGTTTTAAGGTTGTCCAAACAAGCGGATTGGGTCTTTACCGCGCGTTTCTGAAAAATAAATTCAAAACCGAAACGGGGATGGAAAAACCGCTGGCGGGGCGCAAGATCGCGGTGGACGCCGGAAACGGCGCGGGCGGGTTCTATGCCGAACTGCTCGCGGAATTGGGCGCGGATACGTCCGGCAGCCGATATTTGGAGCCGGACGGCGACTTCCCCAACCATATCCCTAACCCCGAGGACGAGAACGCCGCCCGCGCCGCGCGGGAAATGGTAAGGCAATCGGGCGCGGAAATCGGCGTGATATTCGATACCGACGTGGACAGGGCCGGCCTCGTGGGGCGGCGCGGCGACATCAACCGCAGCGCGTTGATCGCTCTGTGCGCCAAGTTTTTGGCCGCCGACTATCCCGGCTGCACGGTCGTGACCGACAGCGTGACGAACCGCAGTTTAACGCCGTACATCGAGAGTTTAGGGTGCCGCCACCACCGATTCAAGCGGGGGTATAAAAACGTCATCGACGAGGCGCGGCGGCTTCGGCGCGAGGGCGTGAACGCCGTGCTGGCAATCGAAACGAGCGGACACGCGGCTTTTTTCGACAATTCTTTTTTGGACGACGGCGCGTACTTGGTGAGTTACTGCCTGATACGGGCGGCAAAGTCCGGAAAGGGCTTCGACGAACTGATCGCGGATTTCAAGCCGCCGACCGAGGAAAAGGAATTGCGCGTCCCGATTGCGGCGCGGGACTTTCGGGCGGCGGGCGCGGAAATGCTGGAAAGGATAGAGGGCGAGGCGCGCGCGCGGGGTTGGGAACGGATAGAGGGGTACGAGGGCGTTCGCTTCGTCGCGGGCGATACGTGCTTGACCGCAAGAATGAGCGTACACGACCCGATTTTGGTGCTGAATTACGAGAGCGAGAGGGAGGGCGGGTGTCAGGCGATGGGCGGGGTTATTGAAAGAGTGTTAGGGGAAGGAAAGGGAAGTGGGAAGTGAGAAGTGAGAATTGAGAATTGAGAAGTGTCGGATGCTTACGCAAGAAGGGGCTTTTATTATGCTGTATGTTTCTTGCCTGCTGTTGCAAGCAGGAAGGACGAAGTGTCGGGTGCTGCCGCAAGAATGGGCTTTTATTATGCTGTATGTTTCTTGCCCGCCGACAGGCTTGCTCCGGCGGAACCCGACCGCACTTCGTCCTTCGTCCTTCCTACTTCGTCCTTAACTTGTCCCTCGTCCTTCCTACTTATTTATAATGATAAGGCAGCCCACAGTGTGCAGAGCATAGTCCACAGTTACGGACAAAGTACTATGCGCGGGTCTATAAGTATAATAGACCTGTCCTAAAACTAACACGCGGTGTCCTTGCGTGCTTTTTCGCGGGAAACAAAGATAAAAATTTCGATAGTAGCGTTGCTGCAATCTTCAATTTTTATCTTTGTTTGCCACAAAAATTCATCGCAATTCTATCCGCTTTTAGTTTTAGGACAGGTCTAATGTTGAAAGTTTTTTGAAAGAGCGCGAGAAAACTTTTTTTCAAAAAAGTTTTCTCGCAAAAAAAAAATAAAAATAAAAATAAAAAAACAAATTGAAGGAGTAACGACATGAACAATCAAAATCTCGAACAGCAAGCGATAACCGCGATCCGCATGTTAAGCGCGGAGGGCGTACAGGCGGCGAACAGCGGGCATCCGGGCTTGCCGCTGGGGGCGGCGGCTATGGCGTATACGCTGTGGGCCAAACACCTCAAATTCAACGCGGGAAACCCCGCGTTCTTCGACCGCGACAGGTTCGTGCTGAGCGCGGGGCACGGCTCGATACTGCAATACTCGCTGCTGCATTTGTTCGGCTACGATTTGGGGAAAGAGGATTTGATGAATTTCCGGCAGGCGGGCAGCCGCGCGCCCGGGCATCCCGAATACGGCCATACGCCCGGCGTGGAAACCACCACAGGCCCGCTGGGGCAGGGCATTGCCAACGCCGTCGGCATGGCAATCGCCGAAACGATGCTCGCCGCCAAATTCAACCGCGAGGGCTTCCCCGTCGCCGACCACTATACCTACGCGCTGTGCGGCGACGGTTGCATGATGGAAGGCATCGAGAACGAGGCCGCCAGTTTGGCCGGCACGCTGAAACTGGGCAAGTTAATCGTGCTGTACGACAGCAACAATATCACGATCGAGGGCGGCACCGACATTGCGTTCCGCGAGGACGTGCCGGCGCGGCATAAGGCTTTGGGCTGGAATATAATCAAGGTTTCCGACGGCAACGACGTGGACGCCGTTGACAAAGCAATCCGAAAAGCCAAAAAAAGCGACAAACCGACCTTGATCGAGGTGAAAACCGTAATCGGGTTCGGGTCGCCGATGGCCGGCAGCCACGAATGCCACGGCGCGCCCCTCGGGCGGGACAATATCGAGAAAATGCGCGCGTCCGCGGGGTGGACGGCCGCGCCGTTCGAAGTCCCCGGCGAAATAAAAGCGTTCTATAAAAAAATCACCGACAAGAAAAAGAAAGCCGAAACCGCATGGAACAAAATGATCAAGGCCTATGCCGCCGCGCACCCCGCCCTGTATAAGGAATTTAAGGAATGGACGGAGGGCAAATTCGCGGCCGGCGGGGCTTCGGACGGCTCCTTCGGGGATCTGTACGAGTTTTCGGCGATGTACGACTTCCCCGACAAGCCCGAGGCCACGCGCAACTGCGGCGGCGTTGTCTTGAACCGGTTCGCGGACTTCTTCCCCAATTTAGTCGGCGGCAGCGCGGATCTCGCCCCCAGCAATAAATCCCATATGAAAGGCAAGGGCGACTACTCCGCCGAAAACCGCGCCGGGCGCAACATGCATTTCGGCATCCGCGAACACGCCATGAGCGCGGTCTGCAACGGCATCGCTTTGCACGGCGGCTTGCGCGCGTATTGCGCGACGTTCTTTGTCTTTTCCGATTATATGAAGAACGCCATGCGGCTGTCCGGCCTGATGGATTTGCCCGTCCTGTACGTCCTGACGCACGACAGCATCGGCGTAGGCGAGGACGGCCCCACCCACCAGCCCGTCGAACAGTTGATCTCCCTGCGCAGCATTCCCAACATGAAGGTGTTCCGGCCGTGCGACGGGCGCGAAACCGCCGCCGCCTATATCGCCGCGTTCACTATGCGGGGGCCGACCGCCGTCGCCTTGTCGCGCCAGAACCTGCCGCCCATGCAGTACAGCGGCCCCGACGCGTTGAAGGGCGCGTATGTCCTGTCCGACAGCGAAAAGGGAACGCCCGACTGCCTGCTGATGGCCAGCGGCAGCGAGGTGCATTTGCTGGCGGCGGCGCAGGAGGAATTGAAAAAGCGCGGCGTGGACGCGCGCGTGATTTCCGTGCCGTGCATGGAACTGTTCGACCGGCAGGACGCGGCGTATAAGGAGCAGGTCATGCCCTCGAACGTGCGCCGCCGCGTGGCGGTCGAGGCGGGCAGCAGTTATTCGTGGCATAAATATACGGGCTTGGACGGGAAGGTCGTCGGGATCGACACGTTCGGCGCGAGCGCGCCCGCCGAGGGGCTGTTCGTGAAGTACGGCATAACCGTGGAAAACGTGGTTGAGGAAACGTTGAGGACAGGGAAGGCGTAAGGGGGGATTTTAAAAGCGCGTGGGGAAAACTTTTTGAAAAAAGTTTTCCCCAAACCCCTTTCAAAAACTTTCAACATAATATGAGGATAGCAAAAGCCGCTAAACCGCAATGGCCGGGTTTAGCGGCTTTTGCTATCCGGCGGCAAAAAACGGGGAGCGAGTCGCGTTTAATGTGAGAAAGGCGCGAAATAGGGCGTAAAAAATTTT
>JAISFM010000048.1 GCA_031263605.1 Clostridiales bacterium
CAGGACGTTGACCTTTTGCGCGACGGCCTCTTTGCCGATGCACGCCGCGAGTTCCTCGCCCAGCGCGGGGTCCCAACTGTTGGCCACCGTCGCCGCCGTGGGGAAACACGTCGCTTTCAGACTCTCGTTCAACCCCAACCGATCCGCCGCCGCCATCTGTTTCCGGATCCCGTGCGGCCCGTCCGCGAGGAACATGCCCGGCACCCCGCGCTTCGGCAGATCCCTGCTCTCCCAAAAATTTTTGCCAGACAATAACGACGCTTTCTCTTCTAACGTCATCTTGCCGATCAGTTCCGCATACTTCATACTTTTTCCTACCTTGCCGAAAAGTTTTCACCTCTTCACGCGATATGATACCACATAAAGGCGCGTTTGTCAGCGTTCAGCGCATAAGTTGTCGAATCGACGGCACAACTTGCGGCGGCGCGGCTTCGGGACGGGTTTTTTCGAGGGGGTTAGGGGGAATGTTTGAGGGGACGTTTGAGGGGAGTTTGAACGGGTGCGAGAAAACCTTTTTGAAAAAAGGCTTTTCTCGCGCTCTTTCCAAAAACTTTCGACAACTGTTTGGGGCGTGTACAAACAGCGTTGCAACCGGTCATTGCGAGGAGCGCGAACGCCCCGTTGTCATTGCGAGGAGCGCAAAGCGCGACGCGGCAATCTCTACCAAACACAGGAACGCCCCCGTGCGCAAACGTCCCCGACCGAAACTGTGGACTGTGCACTGTGCACTGTGAACTGCCTTTGTCATTGCGAGGAGCGCAAAGCGCGACGCGGCAATCTCTACCAAACAGAGGAACGCTCGCGCAATGTCCCCCCAACCGAAACTGCGCGCTGCGGGGTTTGTTTGAAACGGGTGCGAGAAAACCTTTTTGAAAAAAGGCTTTTCTCGCGCTCTTTCCAACAACTTTCCGCGTTTTGCGTTTCAATAAAGTTGAAAGTTTTTGAAAGGGGGCGCGGGGGGAAACTTTTTTCAAAAAGTTTCCCCCCGCGCGCTTTTTAAAGGAATACTGATGCAAAGAGTAAACCAATTGTTCTCCACGCGCGCGCTCAAAACGCCGCCGTACTTCTCCGCGATCGATTTCATGCTTTTCAGACCGTAGCCGTGATTTTTTTTATCGCTCTTGCTCGTGAGGGGCAGGCCGTTCTCAAAGACCGGTCGATCCTCGGTATAGTTCTCGAACCGCAAAACCGTAAAACCGTTTTCCACGTACAGGGCCATCTTGATCAAACGCTTTTCGGCGTTCGGCAGGCGCATCGCGCTCTCGGACGCGTTGTCCAGCGCGTTGCCCACGACCGAGCATATATCCATGACGGACATGAAACCCAGCAACGCCCCGTCCGCCACGCAGGTAAAGTTGACGCCGTTCTCCACGCAAAACCGCGCCTTTGCCGACAAAAGAACGTCGAGGACGCGGTTGCCCGTCTTGTATTCGGACTCATAGATTTGGATGCCTTTTTCCAACTCGTTCAAGTATTCCGCTTTCTTTTCGGCGTCGGTTTCCGCGCGGATTATGTCGATCTGGTACTTCAAATCATGGTACCGCCGATTCAGAAATTCCATGTTTTCCTTGGACGCGGCGTAGTGCTCGTACTGCCGCGCCAAAACGCCCCGCGCGGCGTACATCTCGTCCCGCATGTACAGCCAAAGCCGCTGCTCCTGCTGAACGTACAGCAGAATCAGGCCGCAGAAATCCACCAGCGTGCGTATATACAGAATCTCGTCGGCGTGCCGCCCGCTCAATGGCGTGTCGAAACTGATGAAACTCATATTGCTGACCAAAAAAATAGTCAGCGCGATGCCCGCCGCCGCCCAAATATTGCTTTTGGCGAGCCCGAAGGAGCGGCCGATCCGCGCGTACCGCCTTTCCAAAAAGAAGACCGCGGCGAACACGGCCGCATACGAAACCGCGAGGAAAAGGTATTCGACGACAAGGTTGTCGGCCCCCGCCGCGCGCCCCGCCGAATACCGGTAAAACTGCCACTCGAACGAGGCCGCGAACTCCGCCAAAACGAACGCCCGCGCCGTCCAAAAAAGCGTCTCGAAAAATTTGGAGCCGCTTAAACAGAAAATCATCAGGTGCATGGCGGTTATCGCGGCGGCCATGCCGGGAATCCACAAATACAGGGGCAGCGACTCCGCCGCGGTATGCAGCCCGATGAAAACGCCCGCGGGCAAAACCGCCGCCGCCCACCATTTCGCGCCCCCGAACCGCTTTTTCAGCAGCAGGGCATAGACCGCGCAGGCCGCCCATTCGGCCAGCGCGGTATGGACGCGGGGAATATCGGGGACGATCTCCGCGACGCTCACCGCGACGTGGCGAACCCCCTGCCCACGTAATCGGCGAACGCGGCCGCGAAGGCTTTTCTGCGCGGGCGGCTGACCGCAAGGCTGTGCCCGCCCACGTCCGTGGTATGCCCGTTGATCGACCGCACATGGGCGAGGTTGACCAGATAGCAGTTGTTGCAGCGGAAAAAGTTCTTGCCCGCGAGTTCCCGTTCCACCTCTTTCATCGGGCGCGAGAGCCCGTATTCCCCGTCCTTTGCGTGGACGGTCACGGTGTGCCGGAAAACCTCGATAAAGATGATCCGCGCCAAGTCCAATTTGACCATGCCGTCGTCCACGGGCAACAGGAGGAAATCGTCCTTCCCGCGCCCGAGCCTTTCGACCGAACGCTTTAATTGCTGTGAAAGCGCGAAATACGAGACCGGCTTCAACAGGAAATCCAACGCGCCCACCGCGTAGCCCTTGACGGCGTACTGCGCCATGTTCGTGATGAAAATGAGCGTCACGCCTTTATCCATCTCGCGGATACGCTTCGCCGCGTCCATGCCCGACAGCAGTTTCATCTGAATGTCCATCAGGATGATGTCGTACACGGGCCTGTAATCCGTCACAATGTGCATCCCGTCGGAAAAACGGGTCGCGGCGACGGCCGTCCCGCTCTCCGCGGCGTACCGCCCGATATACCGTTCCAGCGTTTCCGCCGTTTTTTCGTCGTCCTCGACGATTGCGATTCTGATAACCATATGATAATTGACAATTTACAATTTACAATTGACAAATTGCGGTTTGAGTTTTTTGGCGCGCGCAATTTGCCCTTATCCGCAATTCTGCATTCGATAGAGGGAAGGAACGAGAGAGGAAAGCGCGGAGCGTTCCCCCGTTCGGCGAGGAGCGCAACCGCCCCGCATGTCATTGCGAGGAGCGCGAACGCCCCCTGTTGTGCGAGGAGCGCAAACGCCCCGCGTGTCATTAGAGTTGTAGCGAAACGAATACGGGGTCATTGCGAGGAGCGCAAACGCCCCGCATGTCATTGCGAGGAGCGCGAAGCGCGACGCGGCAATCTCTACCAAACACACGAACGCTCCAAGCGCAAACGTCCCCGACCGAAACTGTGGACTGTGCACTGTACACTGTGGACTGCCTTAGACCTAGCGAGGAGCGCGAACCGCGAAGCGGCAATCTCTACCAAACACACGAACGCCCCGCCGCGCAAAGTCCTGTCATTCCGAATGCGCATATATGTCATTTCGAGCGCAGTCGAGAAATCTCCCACCTTATGCGCATAGTCCTTTATCCTTAACTGTGCACTGTGGACTATGCACTGTGCACTGCCTTTGTCATTGCGAGAAGCGCACTGCGCGACGCGGCAATCTCCACAAAACACGAAACGCCCCTTCGCCCCCTCCACTGTTGAAAGTTTTTGAAAGGGGGCGCGGGGGGAAACTTTTTTCAAAAAGTTTCCCCCCGCGCAATCGCTCGAACCCGACAAGATTGCGCGCAATTTGCCCTATCCGCAATTCCGCATTCCGCATTCGCAGTTAGTATGCCCTTTTTGCCGCCGAATAACCGTTAATCGGAACCGCTTTTTTCGAGCGCGGCGGCTTTTTGCTTGCGGATCGACCCGCGAATCGCAAAGAACCCCCACGCCGCGAGGCCGAGCGTTACGGCAACCTCCGAGGCGATCAGAATCACGTCCCACACGGGCAGCCGATAACCCGAAACCTCGTCGTTCATCGCGTTGGAACGGGCGACGGTGTACAGGATATTTTTCGCGGCGTTGCGCAGAACCGTCAAGTCGTTGGGGTCGGCCTTGTTCACGCTCCAATCCTGCCCGATGGTTTGCAGGTTAAGGTCGCCCCCGGCATAGGCCATCTGTCCGGAATGCATGTGGCTGCCCGTGTTGAAGTCGGAAATGACCGTGCCGCGGAAACCCCATTCGCCGCGCAGGATTTCGGTCAGAAGCCGATAATCCCCGCCCGTCCAACGGGTCCCGATGCGGTTAAAGGAGGACATCATGCCCGTCGTCCCGCCGGCCTTGACGGCTTTTTCAAAGGGGCGCAGGTAAATTTCCCGCAGGGACTGCTCCGTAAGCCACGTGCAGACCCCCGTTCGGGACGTTTCCTGCTCGTTGGCGGCAAAGTGCTTGACCATCGTGTACAGCCCCTTCGACGTCGCGCCCCGAATTTCCGCCGCCGCGGCGAGGCCGGACAGCAAACCGTCCTCGGAGAAGTATTCGCCCGTCCGCCCGCCGAAAGGCGAACGGTGGATGTTCACGCCCGGCGCGTACCAGCCCGAATAAGGCGCGCCGTCGCCCCGCTCGTTGCCGACGAGCCCCTCGTCGCCCACGGCCTCGCCCATGGCGAAAGCGAGTTCGGTATTGTACGTCGCGGCCAGCACCGGCTCGCAAGCGAAGTGGCTTGTGCCGTACACCGTCGGGTCGCCCATAAAGACGGTAAAACCGCCGGGGCCGTCCGCGTCCACCGTCATGGGCTTGCCGACCGAGTTGACGCTCTGCGTATTGAACGCGCCCTTGTTGACGAGGTTCAGCATCTCGTTGACGGTCATGCGGTTCAGGAGTTGCTCCCAAAGCGGGTCGTCGTAGCCCTTGCCGATCAGGTCGCGCAGGACGGTCTCGCCCTTTACGCCCTGTTTCGGGAAAGCCGCCGCGTCGATCGGGTTATTGGGCGCGACGGAGTTGATAGCGGCGTTCACGGCCGCATCCAACGCCTTTTCCCGAGCGGCGCGGGTTTTCGGAAACGTGCCGTCCCAGTCCGCGCGGGACAGCACCGAGCCCAGTTGGTCGTCCGCGTCGTCGTAGCGGTTGACGACGGGCGTACCGGTGACGGGGTCCTTCCCGTATTGAACGCCCGCCGCCAAAGTTTTATCGAAGGAGTCGATTACGGTGTGCGCGTCCCGGGAAAGTTTGAACGTATAAGCCCCCGCGTCCAATTCCCACCCCTTGAACCCGTTGCCGTTCTTGTCGGCGTAATCGTAGGACGCAAGGTCGTAGGGGTCGATTTCCACGGCCACCGTCGCGGACGCGCCGGGCGCGAGCAGCGGCGTTTTGGCAAAGCCCGCCAACACGGCGTGGGCCTTTTCGATACCGCCGTTTATATAAGGTACGGTAACGTAAATCTGCGCGGTATCCTTGCCCGCCCGCGCGCCGACGTTGGTTACCTTGACCCGAACCTCGAACTTGCCCGCCGCGGTCAGCGCGGAGGACAGCGACGGCTTGTCGAGAAGTTCCTGCGTAAAAGCCGTATAGGACAGGCCGTAGCCCATCGGGTACACGACGTGCCGGCGGTACCAGTCCTCGCCGTCGGTATGCCCGCGCGTCTCCCAATAGCGGTACCCGACGTAAATGCCTTCCTCATAGTCCACGAACGCGTAGACCAATTTACTGTCCTTATTGCCGATATTCGTATACTCCTGCCCGCCGTGCGTCAAATTGTTGCCGAAGTTCGCCCACGTAGGGTCGGCCTTGAAATCGCGGGCATAGGTCCCGACGGTGCGCCCCGAGGGGTTGGCCTCGCCCGTCAAGACGCGGCCGAGAGCCATGATCCCCGTGTCGCCCGGCGCGCCGATCCAGATTGCGGCGTCCAAGCCCGCGTTATAGGCATAATGCGCCGGATCGTCCAAAAATCCCGCCTCGACGGGCGACGCGCTGTTGAGGATAACGACGACCTTGCCGAAGCCCGCGCCGCAGACCGCTTGAATCAGGTCGCGCTCGTTGGCGTCCAATTGCAAATAATGGTCGTTTTTGTCCCGCGCGCCCTCGACGGGATTGCCGTCCTTGTCGGCCATCGCGCGGGGCAAATCCCAGCCCTCGCCGCCGATACGGGAAAGGACGATCAGCGCGGCGTCCTTATAAGAGGAATAACTGTCCTTAACGGCGGCGGTATAACTCGATTGGGGCGTTTCGCCCGTTTTCAAGAAAATGTTGCCGTCGTTGTCCATTTTCGCGCCTTGCGAGCGGCCGTCGCCCGACGCGTTCGACGCGTAAAATTCGCGCAGCGTCGGATTGACGGAAAAGCCCGCCGCGCCGAGGCTTTCATGCAGCCCCTTCACGTACTCGCCCGTCCCCGCGCCCGAGCCGGAGCCGCCGGTGACGATATCCGCCGAGTTCTTGCCGAACACGGAAATTTTCGCGCCCGCCGCGAGGGGCAGGGCGGCGTTTTGATTTTTGAGCAAAACAAACCCTTCCTCGCAGATAGCCTCGTTGACCCGCTCGCTGTTTTTCCGCGCCGACGTTTTGTCGGTCACGCCCTCGGACAGCGTATAGATTTTGTCCCGCCCGCCGACAATGTTCCGGCGTGGCTTGCCGAGGACGGTATACAGCAGTTGCAAAAGCACGGTATTCGCCAAAATGACGACGACAAGCATCAGCGCAACCGCCGCCGCGGTCACGATAACCCAAGCGCGCGCCCCGCGCGTGCCGAATAGGATCTTGTTCAGTTTCATTTTCATTGTTAATTTACCTCCGGTTTTTGGAAATAGAGAATTGGGAATGGGGAATGGGGATAGGGAATAGGGAATAGTGGTTAGTGGTTAGTGTCGGATAAAGTAATTTAAGGGAGTGGACAAACCGCGCCGGCATGTCGTTGCGAGGAGCCGCGAACGCCCCGCATGTCACCGCGAGGGGCGCGAACGCCCCGCATGTCATTGCGAGGAACGCGAACGCCCCGTTTGTCACCGCGAGGAGCGCGAACGCCCCGCGTGTCACCGCGAGGAGCGCGAACGCCCCGCGTGTCACCGCGAGGAGCGCGAACGCCCCGTTTGTCACCGCGAGGAGCGCGAACGCCCCGCGTGTCACCGCGAGGAGCGAACGCCCCGTTTGTCACCGCGAGGAGCGCGAAGCGCGACGCGGCAATCTCTACCAAACACAGCAACGCCCCGCGCAATGTTCCCCGACCGAAACTGTGGACTGTGCCCTGTACACTGTGAACTGCCTTTGTCACCGCGAGGGGCGCGAACGCCCCGCATGTCATTGCGAGGAGCACGGAAGCGCGACGCGGCAATCTCTACCAAACACACGAACGTGTGCGCAAACCCATGTCATTTCGAGCGTAGTCGAGAAATCTCCCACATTATGCGCATAGTACTTTGTCCTTTTGCGCAAAGTCCTGTCATTCTGTTTGCCGTGAAGAATCTCCACCGATTTGATGGATTGTCCCCGCGCGAGTAACGCGCGACAACCCATCTTCCATCTTCCATCTTCCATCTTCCATAGTCATTCCATCTTCCATAGTCTGATTGCGCCCAAAGCCCCCGACCGACTCTCTTACCTATTCCCTCTTCCCTAATAATTGACAAACCGCGTCCACGTCAACACCGCATACGTGTCGATCTTGATGCAGTCCACCATCGGGGCGGTGGCGGCCATCGTGCCGCCCATGCCGATTTCGTTGTCCGTGATCAGTTCGATCGCGTTATCGCCTTCCAAAAGGTCGATACTGCCCAACAGCACGTCCTCGAAGGGCCTGACCAGCCCCAGCCCTTGCGAGGGCACGCCGGAAAGCCAAATTTCGGAATAGGGGACGGCTTGGCCGTTGACCTTTACCGTGTAAACGGGGTCGGCCGCGCCGCCCGAACTTTTCAGGACGATGTCCTTGATTTCGGCGGTCAGGCGCAGCGTCAGTTTCACGCCCGAAAGGGCGCGGTCGGAACGGAAGTTGAAAGTAAGTTTCGTAGCGTCGCTTTTCGCGTACAAATAGGTGACGTAATGGCCGTTGCTCGCGCCCGCGTCGCCCGACGCGTCGGGCACGATAGCGTCCGTGCCCTGCGCGTTGCCCGAAAAGCCCATGCCGCGGAAGCCCGAAAAATCCACGTCCTCCGCCTCGTACACCCAAACCTTGGACCATTGGGCGTACAGCGTGACGTTTCCGGCGACCGTGCCGCCGAACGCGTACCCGACCGATCCGGCGGGCGACCCGCTCCAACCGGCGAACGTATACCCGATGCGGGACGGCGCGGCGGGCTCGGCCAAAACGGAACCGTACTCCACGGCGATAACCGTGGGCGCGGGGGCGTTCTCATAATTATAGTCGATAGCGACGGAATAGCCTTGAACCCACGAGGCGTACAAGTCGAGCGCGCCGGCGACGGGTGTTTCCAACGCGAACGGGACCGTAAGCGCGGCGTCGGTATACCAGCCCGCCAGCCGATAGCCGTCGCGCGCCCACGCCGGCGGGTCAACGACCGCGCCCTGAACAACCCGCCGCGCCGCGTCCGGCGGCCCGCCGGCATAATTCGCGCGGAACGTGACCGTATGCTTTGCCCCCGCCGCGTCCACCCATTTGGCGTAAACCGTGGCGGCGGCGGAAATCGGGCCGAACGTATAGGGAACCGCCGCGCCGGAATCGGCAAACCAGCCCGCGAAAGCCCAACCGTCGCGGGCTGGGTGCGTCGGGCGGTCGGGCGAGAAGCCCGCGCGCGCCTTTTGCGTAAAACCGATCGCGCCGGAATAATTCAGATCGAAGGTGAGATTGACGGCCGCCGCCCACTTCGCGTAAACGGTAAACGCGGACGACACCGGCGCGGACGCGGAAAACGGCGTGACGCAGGAGGGCTCCAAAAACCATCCGTCGAACAGGAAATCCGCGGGCTCCGCAACCTCGGGGGGCGCGACCGGATCGCCCTCGACGACCGTGGCCGCAACATTAGCCCCCTTGCCCTGAAAATCGAACAGGACTTCGTACCGTTCGGCATAGTCCTCCCATCGGGCGTAAACGACGGTAACCTCCTCGGTAAGCGGCCGGGAAAAATCAAAAAGCGTGTCGCCGGTTTTGGACGTATACCACCCAAGGAACACCTTGCCGCCCCATTCCGGATCGGGCGCGGGTTTGGATACCGTCGCGCCTTTTTTGACGGTAACGCCGTCCGGCTGGTTCACGATTTTGGAAACGTCGCCGTTGACGTTAAAGACAATGGAAACGTCGGGCGCGCCGCCGCAGCCCGCCAAGCCGCCCAAAACAAAACTCATCGACAGCAGGGCCGCCATTATGCAAAAGAATTTTTTCATACTCTCTTTATCTTCTTTTTAAAAAATATAGGCTCGGTCAATGCGAGGAGCGCAACCGCCCCGCATGTCATTGCAAAGAGCGCAAACGCCCGCATGTCATTGCGAGGAGCCCGTAAGGGCGACGCGGCAATCTCTACCAAACACAGCAACGCCCCGCGCAATGCCCCCCGACCGAAACTGTGGACTGTGGACTGTGCACTGTGCACTCGTCCCCCCCCCCCCAACCGAAACCGCGCGCTGCGGGGGTTTGTTTGAAACGGGTGCGGGAAAACCTTTTTGAAAAAAGGCTTTTCTCGCGCTCTTTCCAAAAACTTTCGACAATACAGAACGATGCTCCTCATCTTTGTTGAAAGTTTTTGAAAGGGGGCGCGGGGGGAAACTTTTTTCAAAAAGTTTCCCCCCGCAGTATTCCCCTATCCGATATCCGATATTCGATATCCAAAATTTGTCATTTGTAATTCGTCATTATCCCGCCATTTACCCCTTCCGGCGTACCGCGACGGCCGCGAACGCCAACCCGAGGATTCCGGCGGAGGCCGCCAGCGCGGCGGCGGATTTCCCGCAGCCGCCCGACTTGGAGCCTTTGAGCGCGGCGATCTCGTCCTTCAAACCGTCAACCTGCCCTTGCAGCCCGTCGATGGAGCCGGCGGCTTTCCAGCCGGCGTACAGGGTTTTGTCGGCGGCTACGGCGGCGGACAAATCCGCGGGAACCGCGCAAGCCGCGTCGTCATACCAGCCGGTAAAGATATAGCCCGCCCGAACGGGGACGTACGCGGCCGGCGCGCCGCCCGCCTCGACGGCCGCCGTCACGGAGGCCGCCCCCTCGTAGTTCCCCGCGAAGGTCACCGTATAAACGTCCGCCGCAACCGTAACGGCATACGACGCGGTATAGTCGTAATAGGTCGGCCGCCCGCTGCCGAACCGCCCCGACGCGGGCGTGCTGAAACTGTACCCGACGGTAAAGGCATAGGTGCCGACGGCGGTCGGCGCGCCGGTAACCGCGCCCGTTTCCGTATCCAGCGCAAGGCCCGCGGGCAGCGCGCCCTCGACCCGCCACGCCTGATTCTGCGCGTTGCCCGGAACGGCGACGGCGGCGTTGAGCGCAAAGCCCGACACGACCGGCGCGCCCTTTTTCAGAACCGAAATATCGGACGCGGGAGCGACGACGGGAACCACCGTCAGCGTATAGGCGGCCGTATAGGAGTTGTTCGAGGTGGACGCGCCCGCGCCGACCCAGCCGTCCAGCGCGACGCCGACGGTGAAGTCGAACGTCCCGGTTTCGGCCGCCGCGCCGGTTACCGCGCCCGTCGCGGCGTTCAGGGACATGCCCGCGGGCAGCCTGCCGCCCGCCAGCCGATAGACGGCGGAATGGTCGGCCACGCCGTTCGCCGCCACGGAGAGGCCGGCGTTAACGCCCGCGACCGCTTGCAGGCCCGCGTTGGGCGCGAGGGGGTTGGACACTACGCCGTTTTTCATCGTGTTGGCGTTGGCGTGCACGTACAGCAGATGCTGGGCCGCGTTGCGGACGGCGTGCCACTGCGTGTAACTCTCCATCGTATCGCCCGTTTTATACAGGTCGGCGGCGGAATTGCCCTTCATGTTGGCCGCGTTCTTATAGGCCGCGGACGCGCCGCCGTTGATGGCGTTGTATTCGCGCCGCCCCGCGGAAACCGCGTCGGCCGGCTCGTTGGCGTTCATCGCCACGCTCGCGGAGCCGTCGGCCGCGTCTTTGAGCCAATAGGTGCCGTTCGTGACATAGCCCGCGAACTCGACGACTACGTTGCCCTTGCCGCCGTTTTTAGAAGCGTCCCAAGTCCCCTCGATGTTGCGGCCGAAGGTGGGGTTCCAACTGCCGAGCGGGGTGAGGTTCGTGCGCGCCCCCATGTCGCCGCTGGACGTGGGGCAGCCTCCCCAGTTGAACATGTCGGTCACGCCGGAGGCGGTCATGCCCCATTCCTTTTCCAACAAGCCGATATACAGGTTGTAGTTGGACGTGGTGGACAGCAAACCCACCTTGTTAAAGGCGGACATGGACGCGTTCGCGCCGCCCTCCTTGATCGCGAGTTCCCAAACCTTGCCGTACACCTCGCGGATCGCCTGTTCGGACACGAACGTGGCGGAGGTATAGCGGCTGGTCTCCTGGTCGTTCAGGAACAGGTGCTTCATATAGGTGACGACGCCCAGCGAGCGCGCGCCCTTGATGACGGCGGCGGCCATTTTGCCGCCCTGAACGCCGTCCTGGCTGTAATACTCGAAGTTGCGGCCGGCGGCGGGGTTGCGGTGCAGGTTGAGCCCGGGGCCGTACCAGCCTTGAACGCCGTTCAAAAGGGACTCGTTGCCCACGAAACGCCCCTGCTTCTGCGCGAGTTCGACGTTCCACGTGGCGGCGATGTTGACCTCGCAAACCCAGAACGTACCGCCGGAAATCTGCGCGGGGCCGTCCCTGTCGTTGGACGCGGGCTTGCCGACGTAATCCAGCGCGGGGGTCTTGAAACTGTTGCTGCTGATCAGGCCGCGCATCTCGTCATACGTCAGTTGGTTCATAAATTCGACCCACCTCGCGTCGTCGAACGGGACACCGCTCATGTCGGTCAGCGAAATCTTCGCTTTCTCGCCGGCGGCGTGCGCGTCGGCAGCCTGCGTCCATGTGGACGGGACGCTCGACTTGTACCACGGGTCGGTGGTCAAATCGTTGAACGCGCTGTAAAATACCTGTGATTGCAGAATGAGCAAAGCGTCGTCGGTCAGTTTCAGGTTGTCCGCCGTCGGGCTCTGGGGGAAAGTCCCCTTAAAGTCCGCCCGCGTCAATTCCGTCCACGGCGAGGGGGAAACCAGCGAGGTGTGGCGGGTGTCGTAGTAATCGCCGTCGGCGCGGGTGCCGTCCCACGAGCCGTCGCCCGTGAACAACGCCTTGATTTCCGCGCCCGTCTTCGCGTCGGTATCGTAATAGAAGCCGTTGGAGCCCTTGCCCGCGGCGGACGTTATCCTGCCGCCCGGCGACTGCGGGGCGACC
Organism: Clostridiales bacterium; assembly: GCA_031263605.1. Lineage (GTDB taxonomy): Bacteria > Bacillota > Clostridia > Christensenellales > DUVY01 > BNZQ01. The sequence goes on from JAISFM010000048.1 coordinate 12,319, forward strand.
GTGTATTTTATGCTGATCGGGGCGCCCGCGCTCCCGTTGTTTTTGATTAAGTGGGAACTTGTGCGCAGGGAAACGGCGTAGTCGCCCGCCTCCAATTCATAGCCCGCGAAGCCGTTTTGGTTTTTGTCGGCGTGGTCGAAGGACGCCAAATTGCGCGCGGGGAACCGAACGGCCAGCGTCTGCGACTCGCCCGGCTGCAACAGCCTTGTTTTGGCGAAATCGATCAGGTTGGCGGCGGCTTTTTCAATGCCGCCCTTCGTATACGGGGGCGTGGAATAGACCTGCACCACGTCCTTGCCCGCGACGGAACCGGTATTTTTGACCGTCACGTTCAAAACGACGTCGCCGTCCTTGTCCGCGATATTCTGATCGGCAAGATTCGCCGTCCATTCAAAAGAGGTATAGGACAGGCCGTGGCCGAACGGGTACACGACGCCGTTCTCGCGGTTGTAGTATTTGTCGCCGTTCGCAACGGCGGGCGCGGCCTTGCCGTCAAAATAGCCCTCCGCGGCCGCGGTTTCGTACCAGCGGTACCCCACATAGATGCCTTCCTCATAGTCAAGGGACGCGATGTAGCGCGCGCCCGCCGACGCGCCCTGCGCTATGACCGTGCCGCCGTTTTTATCGGTCATGCGGGAATATTTCAAAAAGTCCCAACTGCCCGTCCCCATGCCTGAGGGCGCGGCGGGCACGTCCGACCCGTCCGCCATTTTGACGGAGCCGTCGGGCTGTTTGACAATCCCGCCCTGCACGTTCGCGCCGAAATTGGCCCACGTGGGGTCGTTCTTGAAATTGGCGGGGTACATGTCCACGGTGCGGCCGGACGGGTTCGTCTCGCCCGACAGGATCGCGCCGAGGGCGAGCGCGCCCGACTTGCCGGGGTGCCCCATCCACAGCACGGAATCCACGCCCGGAAGGTCCTCGACAAACCCGAGTTCGATCGGGTGCGCGCTGTTGACGACCACGACCACCTTGCCGAACTTGCCCGCGACGTGGTTGATGAGGGCCTTTTCGTTGTCGTCGAGGGAGTAATATTGGTCGGTTTTATCGGAATGCCCCGGGACGTTCCAAAGCGCGGCCTCGTAAAACTCCGAGCCGGTGCGGGAAATCACGACGACGGCCGCGCCGTTGTAATTCTTGTAACTCGCCTGCACGGCGGGGGTCAAGACGCTTACGGGCGGCTCCGACGTTTTATAATTCGGGGTCCCGCCGTTCGGGAAGCCCGCGTACAGGTTGACGAGCGTCGGGTTCAAAACAAAGCCCGCTCTTTCCAAACTGGCCTTTACCGTAGCGGGCGCGGCGGCCGTCCCGCCGCCGGAGCCCCCGCCGCCGAGGACGATATTGTCGCTGCGCGTCCCGAATACGCTGACCCGCCTTTCGGTACGGGACAGCGGCAGCGCGCCGTTGTTTTTCAGCAGGGTGAAACTTTCTTTTGCGAGTTCGACGTTGAACGCTTCGGCGGCGGCGGCCTCCTCGCTCAACGACGCGTAATCGGAAATAAAGATTTCCGAGGTAGTGCCGGCAAAGGCCGGCAGCATTCTCGCCGTACAGACGGCGAGCAGCAGCCCCAACACAAGGGCTACCGCGTTGCGGGTCAGGGTTCGGTGTTTTCTCATGGTTTCCTCTCCATTTTTTATTTTGCCTTTCGGCCCATAAAAAATAACATACAGTTTTCCCGCCCTGCAAATTTCAACACAGACTGTAAAAATATGGACATAAACTGTACGCTCCCCGCACCCCCGCCCCCTTGACAGGGGGAATAACGGATAGGAAATAGTGGATAGGAAATAGTGTCGGATAGAGTGGATTTGCGCGATTGTGCGGGGGGAAGTCATTGCGAGGAGCGCGAATGCCCCGCGTGTCATTGCGAGGAGCCCGTAAGGGCGACGCGGCAATCTCTACCAAACACCGTCGGTCGGGTGACATTGCACAATGTACGGGGGGAAACTTTTTGAAAAAAGTTTCCCCCCGCGCCCCCTTTCAAAAACTTTCAACAACCTTTTGGAATAGGGGGAAGCGGTCATGTCGGGAAAAAAAGAGGGGGCGAAAAAAAGTCATTGCGAGGAGCGCGGAACGCCCCGATGTCATCGCGAGGAGCCCGTAAGGGCGACGAAGCAATCTCTACCAAACACCGTCGGTCGGGTGACATTGCGCGATTGTGCGGGGGGAAACTTTTTGAAAAAAGTTTCCCCCCGCGCCCCCTTTCAAAAACTTTCAACAACCTTTTGGAATGGGGGGAAGCGGTCATGTCGGGAAAAAAAGGGGAGGCGAAAAAAAGTCATTGCGAGGAGCGCGGAACGCCCCGATGTCATTGCGAGGAGCCCGTAAGGGCGACGCGGCAATCTCTACCAAACACAAAAACGCCCCGCGCATTCTTTTCTCAACCGCAATTGTGCATTGTGAATTGTGAATTGTGCATTGATTTGTCATTTCGAGCGAAGTCGAGAAATCTCCCACCGCTTAAAAATTACGAATGACGGTGGGAAAGAAACGTAAATCGCCCCCCAAGCCCCTTTCCCGACAGGTCAACAATTAATCATTTATCATTAGTCATTTATCATTAATTCTGCATTGCGAAAACAGGCGAAACTTTTTTAAACATTTGGTCATAAAACTATTGACATTCCGAAAATCCCATGATATAATGCTTACGCAAGATAAAAGTTAAAAGATAAAAGGTAAAAGATTAGGTAATAAGTAATAGGTAATTCGGACAGAGGACATTGCGCCCCCTACGGGTCATCAGAGTTGCAGCGAAATGAATACGCGGTCCTTACGAGGAGCGCAAAGCGCGACGTGTGTCATCACGGGGAGCGCAAAGCGCGTGTCATAGGAGCGCGAACGCCCCGCCAGTCATTGCGAGGAGCGCAAAGCGCGACGCGGCAATCCCTACCAAACACAGGAATGCCCCGTGCGCAAACGTCCCCGACCGAAACTGTGGACTGTGCACTGTGCACTGTGGACTGCTTTTGTCATTGCGAGGAGCGCGGAAGCGCGACGCGGCAATCTCAACCAAACACAGGAAGCCCCGCGCATTCTTTTCCCAACCGCAATTGTGCATTGTGAATTGTGAATTGTGAATTGAATAGTCCCAACCGTATCTATTACCTATTACTTATTACCTATTACCTACTCAATTATCTTTTACCTCTTACCTCTTACCTAACCCA
>JAISFM010000065.1 GCA_031263605.1 Clostridiales bacterium
ACGGTTTCGCAATCGATACCGAAGAGTTATTGCGGAACCTAAACGCGTAAACCTTTTTGCGTTTAGGTTCCGCAACAGAGTTGTAACGAAACCTCTAATAACTCATAGCGCAATACTCCGTCGTGCGTCGGGCATGTCTGAATTATGCCCTTTTGAAAAACCCGCAAATTGTTTGACAATCCCGCAAATGCAGGGAGTGTACAAACCGCATTGCTACCGGTCATTGCGAGGAGCGCGCAACGCGACGCGGCAATCTCTACCGAACACGAAACGCGCCTTTTTTTATATAGAGATTGCCGCGTCGCGCGATAGGGAATTTAACGGCGCGGATATTTACGATTGACAATTGACAATTGACAAATTGCGGTCGGGGAAGTGATGAAGCGAGAAGTTGCGGCAGTGATTAGCGGTTCGTGTCGGTCGGGGAATTTTGCGGGGAAAAATTTTTGTTTTGACAAAAGCGCAAAACCGTGGTATAATCTGCATACTCTATATGCAAGAACCTGTCCCGCATGGGGATAGGCATAAGGATCGATCTATGTTGAGGTTTACCGACATTCAATCGGGCGTCGCGCAAGTAGCGCGTTTGTACGAGATTAAACGGGTTTCCTTATTCGGCTCCTATGCGAGCGGCGAGCAGACCGAAGACAGCGACATCGATTTGCTTGTCGAGTTCGAGGAGCCGTCCGTCTCGCTCTTTAAACTCGCGGGGATTAAAATAAAATTGCAAGAACTTACGGGCAAAACTGTGGACGTTATTCACAGCCCCATTCCCCCCGATTCCTTGATTGAAATCGGCAAAGAGGTTTTAGTGTATGAACAATAGGGACGCGCGGGCATTGCAAAAAATTTTAGACGAGATACGCTATTTGGAAACCTCGGCCGCCGGCGTTTCTTTCGACGCCTTTATGGGCAATGAAACGTTGCGGCGCGCCGTCGCGATGACCTTAATCAATATCGGCGAATTGGCGCGCCTGTTGTCAGAGGAACTGAAAGCGGGGAATCCCGACATTCCTTTTAACGAAATTATAGCGACGCGCAATATCGCCGCCCACGGGTATAAAACTTTGCGGTTCGACGACATTTGGAATACCGTCGCAACGGATATCCCCGACTTAAAACGGAAAATCGCCTCTATACTTTAAAAGGCCGTCAAACGACGCGCCCCTCTCCCTCCCCCGTCACCACGGAATTTCGTTGATGAAATTCACCTTTTGCGAGCCGCCCGCGACAATTTTTCCTAAAACATAGGCGTCCGCGCCGGCGGCGCGGAAGTGTTCGATAAACTTGTCGGCGGCGGCGGCTTTTACGACCACCGTCATGCCTATGCCCATGTTGAAGGTTTTAAGAAGTTCGAGGTCGTCGGTTTCGGTCTTTTTCTTGATGAAATCGAAAATCGGCAGGACGCGCAAACGGGAAAGGTCAATCTCGGCGTCCAGACCGACGGGCAAAATCCGGTTCAGGTTGCCCGCTATCCCGCCGCCCGTGATGTGCGCCATGCCGCGCAGAGCCTTTTTCAGCGGCGATCGGAATAAGGGATGCAAGGCCCCGTAATAGGACTTGTGCGGGCGCAGGATCGCGTCCATGAAACTTTCCCCTTCGATTTGCAGTTCCTCTATTTCGGGGTCGTCCTCCATCATGCGCCGCAGGAACGAGTACCCGTTCGTGTGTATGCCGTTGCTGGGCAACGCCAAAACCGCGTCGCCCTCTTTTATCGCCGAGCCGTCGATGATTTCGTCCTTTTCCGCAATCCCGATAATGCTGCTCGTCAAAATGTAGGTGCCCGCTTCGACGACGTTGGGCTGCTCGCTGGTTTCGCCGCCCGTCAGTACGCTGCCGTTCTCGCGGCACGCCGCCGCGATCCCTTTCACAAGGCGCGATACAATGTCTGGCTCCAATTTGCCGCAGATAATCGCGTCCTGCACCGCCAGCGGCGTCGCCCCCATCACCAATATGTCGTTGGTAAGGTGGTTGATCATGTCGCTGCATATGCCCTCGACCTTGCCGCGCCCGATCGACAGTTTCTGTTTCGAGCCGGGCTCCTCGGTTTTGCAGACCAGTACGGGGTGTTTCATTTCGGGAAACCGAATGTCGAACAGCGACGCGAACGCCCCCACGCGGTTCAGCACGCGCGGGCTGCCTTGGGCGACAAATTCCGCCATGCCTTTTTTGGCCGCGTCCGCCGCGTTAATGTCCACGCCCGATCCGGCGTATGTTAATTTGCTCATATGCGCACTCCTTCCGTTTGTTCGTTGTTTTGTTGTTACGTTGTCGGTTTTTTTTGCGGTTATTGTTGTTTGTTTGTTTTTTGCGAGAAAAACCTTTTTGAAAAAAGAGGGAAACGTTCAATAGACTTTTCGAGGTCATTCGAGCGAGGTTTCGAGATAAAAGACGCGATATTTCGAGGGCGCATAGCAACGCTATGTAACCGAGAAATTGCGCGCCTTTTATCCGAAACACCGCCGAATGACCCGAAAAGGATATGCAAACGGTTACCGTCTCGCGCTCTTTTCCAAAAACCTTCAACAATTTATTATAGCGACCCTCTTGTGAATAAATTTAGATTTACTCACTCAATTTTTTGCCGTAGCGTTTGTATTTTTTCGGCGGCAGCCACGATTGCAGGATCGCCCGCAAGCCGTCGGGCGTGCCGGACGCAAAGTCCTTTTTGGGCAGGATATAAACGGGGGTAATACTGACATGCGCGGCATATGCGCTGCTCGCCGCATATAGAAAAAATATTCTTTATTTTCCGCCGCCTTTTGCAAGTGCGCACCCGCCAACGTAAAAACATTCTCTGTTCCGCTTTCGTCAACAGATTTAGTGTATATGAAAGCATTGTCAAAACTATAATATTTTTTGCTTCCCGTCCGTATCAATTTATTTGCTTGCGTGGGAAACAAAGGCCGAATAAACGAAAAAAAAGCGGACAGTAAGTTTAACGATAAAAATATTGCGCTTACGCCAAACGCAACGGCGGCCAAAACCCGGTCGACCCAAAGCATCAGTACGCCCAACGCCGCCAAAACAAAGAATACGGCCAACAACCGAAACGAACGCGCATAAGTAAATTTACCGAACGCCATTAGAGTTTTCTTGTCAAATTTCGTGACGACTTCGATCATGACAGTATTATACCATATAAAAGGGAAAAAGCCAAATATACATTATAAACCGATTTCTCTCAACGGCATCGAGAGTTTTCCCTGTCCGTCATACGGTTCATAAAACCGTTTCATGCGCCGTATTGTATGGAGCGCGGAATTTTGATTGTTATTTCTTGCCGTAGCGTTTGTATTTTTTCGGCGGCAGCCACGATTGCAGGATCGCCCGCAAGCCGTCGGGCGTACCGGACACAAAGTCCTTTTTGGGCAGGATATAAGCGGTCACAAGATTAGGATAAAGAAAGAAGTGCGTCTGTGTTTCCATAGCCTTTGCCAACACACTGCCGGGCAATGTAGATACCGAGTCCACGCCCGTGCCGCTCACCGACCGCATATAAAGATAGGCATTGTCGAAACTGAAATAATTCGTAATTCCCAACCGCATTGCGGGGTTCTGTTTGGCCGCCGCAACCGCGAATTTGGGGGTTAGCCAATACATCAGCAAGTAAAAAAGCAGAAAGAACGCGGACAAACACCACATCAGAATACCCAAACCCTCGTCGGCGGTAAAGTAAAACAAAAATCCGAGCAAAACGAGCAACGGTATTAAAACCGCATACATAACAACCAAACGTCGAAGCGTTACACGGGACATCGCCGTTTGCGCGCTCTCATCTAATTTCGTAATAACTTCTATCATATAAGGTATTATACCATACGGCGCGGGAAAAAACAAATAAGAAAAGATAAAAGATAAAAGGTAAAAGATTAGGTAATAAATATTGGGATATTGAATAATGCGGATTGAGAGGGCGCAAAGTGGTGAAAATACGTTTGCAAATCGGATAAAAGCATGATATAATAAAAACGCGGCGATAAGCCGCAACATAAAGCAAAGGCCGATCAGGCGGCAGCCCTACTTAATTGAGTGTCCAACGGACACAAAAGGAGGTGGGCTATATGGAGATTGCATACTTAATACTTTTCAGTATAGTCGCAATATTTCTCATTAGAGAACTTCGTAAAAAAAATTAGCCGCCTCCCGAACAAAGAGTAGCGGCTAATTTTATCAACATGGGGCTGACCAAGCGGTCGGCTCTTTGCTTTATTATATGTATTATAACATGAGAAATGCGGTTTGTCAAGAGGTTGAAACAAAAAATTTTTCAAAACAAATGTAATAGATAAAAGATAAAAGATTAGGTAATAAGTAATAGGTATTGTCGGGAAAATTGGGCGCAACGGTTGAGATGCTTCACGGCAAACAGAATGACAGGACTTGGGCGCAATAATGACAGGCGTTAATCGAATAGGTGGGAGATTTCTCGACTTCGCTCGAAATGACACATATGCGCAATCGGATTGACAGGACTTTGCGCGATTGCCCCACCCCCGCGCGAGCAACGCGCGACCGACCATCTTACATCTTCCATCTTCCGTAGTCCTCTATCCCACACTAACCGCTAATCACTTCCCCGCCCCGCCCGCTTGACGGAAACCCCCGACCGCACTTCTCAATTCTCAATTTTCTATTCTCAATTCTCCCTTCCCCCGACCGCCACTAACCACTAACCACTAAAAAAGCCCTCTCGATTTTTCGAGAAGGCTTTTTTAGAGATTGACGGGTTATCGGCAGGCTTTTGTGCTGTCCGACAGGCCCGCCCGCGAACAAGACTTGGTCTTGGACGGCGCGGGCTTCGGCGCGGACTTGGCGGGCGCGGGCTTTGCCGTCGTCGTTCGCGACGGCACCGCTTTCGCCGGGGCTTTCACCGCTTTGGCGGCTGTGTTTTTGGCTTCGCTTTTCATGAAAAGTTTCTCCTTTTTTTTCCTCCTGTACGGGTGCGCCGACAAATCGGCGCGTGCGGGACGATTTGTCAACACACCCTGTATACGGGAGGTATTTTCAGAAAATAGTATGGGCATCTTTCGCGGAATTTAAACACGGCGCAATTTTTCCGAAAACGCCCGTATAATGCGTCCAAAACCGCCGCCAAAAAAATTGTCGAAAAATTTTAAAAAGTTAGTTAAAAACACTTGACACGGTGTACTTTGTGTTGTATACTATGTATATAATTTTTGACATCATGTCTTATTCGCGCGACAAGCCTACTGTCAAATAGAAAAAATCGGCGGCGGCAATCGGGCATGTACAATTCGTAATAGACTTGTTGCGAAATTAAGGCGCGAGATGATAGGCGAGGGATTTTTACCCGCTTTACACACAAAAAGACCCGCATAGCGTCCGCGTTGTATTTCACAACAAGTCTAATGCCGAACGCCGCCGAAAAGAAAGGAGTATCCGTCATGTCGTTCAAAAGCAAAACAAACGCCGCAACTCTGGCCGCGGGCGTCCTGTTGGGCGCGGGCTATCTGGTTTACGCCCTCGGGCGGCACGCCCCCGCGCCGAACGACCTGCAATCGTGGGCGGCCGCGATACTGATTTTTATCGGGATAGGAATCGGCGCGGCCGTTCTCGCGCAAATCGCTTTTCATATCGCCCTTGCCGTCGGGACGGCGGTCAAAGAAAACGGCGCGGACGAGGGCAAAATTAAACGGGCTATCGCCGCCACCGTCGCCGAGGACGAAATGGACAAACTTATCGCGCTGAAATCCACGCACTTCGGCTATATGCTCGCGGGGCTTGGGTTTGTCGCGGCTCTTGTCGCGTTAGTTTGCGGGGCGGCCGCCGTTAACGCTCTGCATATCCTGTTCGGCGCGAGCCTTCTGGGCTCCCTCGCGGAGGGCGCGTTAAGTATTTGGTTCTACGAAAAGGGCGTGAGGAAATGAAATCTTTGGTAATCGTACAGTCCTATCGCCACATGAATACGGAAAAGATTGCGCGCGCGGTCGCCGAGGCGTTGGGCGCGGAAACGCGCCGCCCGCAGGGCATTCGCCCCGAAGCGGTTCGGAACTTCGATCTGATCGGGTTCGGCGCGGGCATCGCCGGCGGCAGGCATTACAAGCCGCTGCTCGATTTTGCCGCCGAATTGCCCGACGCGGCCGGCCAAAGGGCTTTTATATTCTCCACCGCCGGCATCGCGGGCGAAAGGGCAACCGCCCGCAACCACAAGGCCCTGCGCGAAATCCTGCTGTCCAAGGGCTATGCGGCCGCCGGCGAGTTCTGCTGCAAGGGGTTCAATACCAACAGCGTTTTGAAACTTTTCGGGGGCATGAACAAGGGTCGCCCCGACGGCGGGGACTTGGACGCGGCAGCGGCTTTCGCGCGTAAATTGAAAGATGAATAAAAAAATTGCAATCGCCAACCATATTCGGAAACTCCGCTTTTTCGCGGGCGAAATGACGCAGTTGGAATTGGCGGAAAAGACGGGCGCGTCCCGCCAGACCATCGTCGCCCTCGAAGCGGGCAAATATACCCCGTCGCTCGAATTGGCGTTTCGGATCGCCGACGCTTTCGGCGTGCCGATCGGCGAGGTGTTTGAAAAGATTGAGGATTGAGGGTATTTACGATTTACAATTGACAAATTGCGGTCGGGGGTTGACATAGCGGGGGAAACTTTTTATAAAAAGTTTCCCCCGCGCCCCTTTCAAAAATTTTCAACATTTTATGCGGGGCAAATACAAGGCGCGCGCGCTAACCCCTGTCATTCTAAACGCAATGAAGAATCTCGACCTTATTCGCCGTTACACCAAATAACTTTCAGTTTATTTGCGGCGATGGGGCAAGCGTTTTA
>JAISFM010000203.1 GCA_031263605.1 Clostridiales bacterium
GCCCAGCCGCCCCGCGCCTCATCCTCGATCGTTTTCGCGTAGGGCGCGACCGCGAGCCGCGCGGTTTCCAGCGTGGGGACGTCCTTGGCCTTGACTTTCACCTCGCTCAACGGGAACGGAACGGATTTGTACTGTAACATGCTTATGTACTCCTTCGGTTTTTTTATTTGTCCACACTCCCCACGCCGTAGGCGCGGAAACCCTGAACAGTATATATTATACCGCCGCCGCCGCCGCCGCCTGTCAAGCGTTTTAACGTCCTTTTTAAAACTTTTTTCGGACGGGACGGGGCAGTGTCGGCGTTCTTGCCGACCTGCGGGAGCGGGCGTTGTACACGGGATTGCGCGTGGGGCGCGTTTGACGGCGCGTAATTTACAGTGAGCCCTTTACAATTTACAATTTACAATTGACAAATTTCGGTCGGGACAATATGCAAGTAGGAAGGACGAAGTGTCGGATGCATAATAAGTAGGAAGTAGGAAGGACGAAGGACGAAGTGTCGGATGCTGTCGCAAATCGAAACTTTTATTATGCTTTATGTTTCATACCCGCCGACCGGCTTGCTTGACGAAACCCGACCAACCTTCCTACTTCGTCCTTCCTACTTCCTACTTGCAATATCCTACTTGCAATATCCTACTTCAATATTCCTACTTCGCCATCCTGCTTCCTGCTTGCAATGAATCGCCAACGAAATAAATGAACGTTCGATAGCATGGGTTTGACGAATGAGCCGCTTTATGATATACTGTATTGCGCTGATCGGAATGCGGCCCGATCTATCGGCGGGAAACGCCGTACGCGCCGCGCCGTCCTACTATGGGCGGCCTTTTAAAAATATCATGGAAAGTTTACCGTTTTTATTGTTAAGCGACAAGCAGTACGAGGCGTTGCCCGACCACTTGAAACCCGCAAAGGGCAACGAGGCGGCAAAGGCAAAGGGGCTGCTTACCGACAAAGTGACCGGAAATTCCCCCTATTGGCTTTGCTCGCCGTCCGGCGTAAAGCCCGATCTCGTAAAGGTCGTTTCCGGCAACGGGCGGCAGGACGACGCTCAAACGCCCGCGTGGTCGGGCTACGGCGTGCGGGTCTTTTTGCCGATCGACCGCGCGGTGTGCGACTTAATTAAAAAGCCGTCCCCGGCGGGCGCGGGGCATTCCGAAACGGTCTATCCCGATTGGGCTATCGTGGAATTGCCGGGCGCGGGGAAATGCTTGCTTGCCAAAACTATTTTCGAGCCGTACCGATACGATTACAGCCGAGGCTCGAAGGGCAAGCCGCAATTCGAGGGCAGCCAAATCCAAAAAAGAATCCGCAGTTACGAGTTCGCCCGCGATTATGTCGAACTTTCGTTGTACGGCGTTTTGACGCGCCGCGCGGGGGCTGCCGTCGGGCAAGCCGCGCCCGCGAACGGTTCGGCGGCGGGCGGCGGCTCGATCGACGTTTGGGAAATTTGGAACGCGAGCGGCGGCGATCCCGAATCGGCGGAAAGGCTGCTGAAAGGAATTTTAGCGGCTAAATTAAAGGCCGCGAACAATTCGCGGGCGGCGCAGGCCGAAGTCTTGAAACTGTCGCAAGAGATCCTGCCGCAATTGAAAAAGATGGCGGTGCCGAAGGCGTAAATAAATTGAGAAGTGAGAAGTGTTGACCTGTCGCAAGAAGCAACTTTTATTATGCTTTATGTTTCTTGCCCGCCGACGGGATTGCTTTACGGAAATTCGACCGAACTTCTCAATTCTCAATTCTCAATTTTCACTTCAAATGCCCGCCGCCATAGGCGGCGTCCCTATTCCCTATTCCCTTTTAACGGGCATTCCCGTCCGGCAAAACGCCTTGCCAAAACGGCGAAAAAGGCGTATAATGTCCCTATGGAAAAAAAGACCCCCAAACCCCAAAAACCGAAGTACTACGTTTTGGAAATGTTCTCCTACCCGTCGTCGTCCAAACTGCACATGGGGCATTGGTACAACTACGGCCTGTCGGATTCCTTCGCGCGCTTTAAAAAGATGAAAGGCTTCGACGTGTTCCAGCCGATGGGGTTCGACGCGTTCGGCCTGCCCGCCGAAAATTACGCGATCAAAACGGGCGTACACCCCGCCGACTCGACGCGGGACAATATCGCGACTATGGAAGTCCAATTAAAAGCCATGAACGCGATGTTCGATTGGGACGCCGAAATCAAAACCTGCGAGCCGGACTATTACAAGTGGACGCAGTGGCTGTTTTTAAAGTTGTACGAGCGCGGCCTGGCCTATCAAAAAGAGGCCCCCGTGAATTGGTGCCTTTCCTGCAAAACCGTCATCGCCAACGAGCAGGTCAAGGACGGCGAATGCGAACGCTGCGGCGCGGGCGTGGAAAAAAAATTCATGAAACAATGGTTTTTCCGCATCACCGACTACGCGGAGGAATTGATCGACGGCTTGGACAAGTTGGACTGGCCCGAAAAAACCAAACTGATGCAAAAGAATTGGATCGGGAAGTCCGAGGGCGCGGAAGTCTCGTTCGCCTCGCCCGCCGGCGATTTCAAGGTGTTCACGACCCGCGCCGACACGCTGGCGGGCGTGACCTATGTAGTCCTCGCGCCCGAACACGCGCTGACGCGCCGATTGACAACGCCCGAACATAAAAACGCGGTCGAGGATTATATCGCCCAAACCGCGCGGCAGGACGACGTTGAACGCCTGTCCGCCGCGAAGGAAAAAACCGGCGTGTTCACGGGCGCGTACGCGGTCAACCCGCTGACGGACGAGCCCGTCCCCGTCTATATCGCCGATTACGTGCTGGCCACTTACGGCACGGGCGCGGTGATGGCGGTGCCCGCCCACGACGGGCGCGACTACGCTTTCGCCAAAAAATACAATTTGCCGATTAAGCAAGTGATTTTACCCGTGAATGTCGGCGGCGGGGATAAAGGCGGCGATGCTCTCCCCGAGAAAAACGGTTCCCCTACCCCCGACCTGTACGAGGACGACGGCGTGACCGCGAACAGCGGGGACTTTTCGGGGCTGCGCAGCGCGGAAGCGCGGTACAAAATCACCGCCTTTCTGCGGGAGCGCGGGCGGGCGGAGTTCCGCGTCAACTACCGTCTGCGGGATTGGTCGGTTTCGCGGCAGCGGTATTGGGGAAGCCCGATCCCGATCGTCTATTGCCCCGAACACGGCGCGGTCCCCGTGCCCGAAAAGGATTTGCCCGTCCTGCTGCCCTACGACGTGAATTTTACGCCCGACGGCCGCTCGCCCCTTTCGCGGCACGACGGATATATGAACACAACCTGCCCGATCTGCGGCAAGGCGGCGCGGCGCGACCCCGATACGCTGGACACCTTTGTGTGCAGTTCGTGGTATTACCTGCGCTATCCGTTCAGCAAGTCGGCGGACAAGCCGTGGGACAAGCGCAAGGCCGGCAAAATCCTGCCCGTCGATAAATACGTCGGCGGCGCGGAGCATGCCTGTATGCACCTGCTGTACGCCCGTTTCATCGCCAGAGCGTTGCGCGACGCGGGCTGGGTGGACTTCGACGAACCGTTTACGTCCTTGGTGCATCAAGGGATTATTTTGGGGCCGGACGGCAACCGCATGAGCAAGAGCAAGGGCAACACGGTCAGCCCCGACGACTATGTCAATCTGTACGGCGCGGACGTGCTGCGCCTGTACCTTGCTTTCGGCTTTTCCTATATCGAGGGCGGGCCGTGGAACGACGACGGCATCCGCGCGGTCGCCAAATTCGCCGAGCGCGTCGGGCGTTTGATGGAAAGGGCGGGGGGGTATCAGTCCACAGTCCACAGTCCACAGTCCACAGTTAAGGATAAGGCGCAGTCCACAGTTCACAGTCCACAGTCCACAGTTAAGGATAAGACGGAATGCACAATTCACAATGCGCAATGCGCAATTGCGGATAAGGATTTTCCGACGCCGGAACGGGAAACCGCCGCCGAAACGGAATTGCTGTATGTCTATCACAACGCGGTGAAAAGCATGGCGGCGGACTTCGAGGTTTTTTCGTTCAACACCGCCGTGGCGCGGTATATGGAACTCGTCAACGCCCTGTACAAATACGACGCGGGCGCGGGCAAGGACGGGGGCTTTTTAAAGGAAGTCTGCCGGAGCGCGGTCAAATTGATCGCGCCCCTCGCCCCCGTATTGGCGCAAAAGTGGTACGGGCTGTTGGGGAAAAGGAAGGACGTATTCCGGGAAAGTTACCCCGAATACGACGAAAGCCGTTTAAAGCGCGCGGAAACCGAATACGCGGTGCAGGTCAATTCCAAGGTGCGGGCGCGGGTCAAACTGCCGTCGGACGCAGACGCAAAGGAATTGGAACGGCTCGCGCTTGCCGACGGGACGGTCAAAGGCTTATTGAACGGCGCGGCGGTCAAGAAGGCGATTGTGATACCGGGACGGTTGATCAACCTAATTATATAAAATGGAAGATTGGATTTTATGTAAGATGCAAGAGGGAAGATGTAAGACGGTCGGTCGCGCGTTACTCGCGCGTGTATCGATTATGGAAACGCCGAAATTATTCAATATCAGTTATCTTTTACCCGTTCGTTTATATCTTACAATTGCATAAAGTTTTTTGAAAAGAGCGCGAGAGAAACCTTTTTGCAAAAAAGTTTCTCTCGCATAAAAAGAAAAAAGAGGTCAATTTAAAATGTTAGATTTACGCTATGTATGCGACAATCTCGACGCGGTGCGGGCGGGGCTGGCCCGCCGGGGCGGAACGTTCGACTTGGCCGACGTAGCGGCTTTGGCGGCGCGGCGGCGCGAACTGCTCGCCCTGTCCGAAAAATTAAAGGCCGAACGCAACGCCGCGAGCGCGGAAATCGCCGCCCTCAAAAAAGAGAAAAAGAACGCCGACGCGCTCATCGCCGAAATGAAGGAAAAGGGCGCGAGTATCCGGGAATACGACGACGAACTCGCCCGCGTGGAAACGACGCTCTCCGACAGCCTTTTGCGCATTCCCAACCTGCCCCACGCCTCCGTGCCGGACGGCAAAGACTCCTCGGAAAACCGGGAAACCCGCAGGGTCGGCAAGGTTCCCGAATTTGCTTTCGCCCCGAAAACGCATTGGGATTTAGGCGAGGCGTTGAACATCTTCGACTGGCCCCGCGCGGCCAAGATCAGCGGGGCGCGGTTCACGGTCTATCGGGGGGCGGGCGCGCGGCTAGAACGCGCGATTATGAACTTCATGCTGGACACGCACACGGCGAACGGGTACACGGAAATTTTCCCGCCGTTCATGGTCAACCGCGAAAGCATGACCGGCACGGGGCAGTTGCCCAAATTCGAGGACGACGCGTTCGCGGTCAAGAACAACGGCTATTTTTTGGTGCCGACCGCCGAGGTCCCCGTGACCAACCTGCACCGCGACGAGATTTTGAACGCCGCCGACTTGCCGATTAAATACTGCGCCTATACGGCGTGCTTCCGCGCCGAGGCCGGCAGCGCGGGGCGCGACACGCGCGGCCTGATCCGCCAGCACCAATTCAACAAGGTGGAACTCGTCAAATTCGCGCGCCCCGAAAATTCGTATGAGGAACTGGAAAGCCTTACCCGCGACGCGGAAAGCATTTTGGAAAAGTTGGGCCTGCCCTACCGCGTGGTCGCGCTGTGCGCGGGCGACATGGGCTTTGCGTCGGCGAAAACCTATGATATCGAGGTTTGGATGCCCAGTTACAACCGCTATGTCGAGATCAGCAGTTGCTCCGATTACGAGGACTTTCAAGCGCGGCGCATGAACATCAAATTTAAGGACGCGGACGGCAAAAACCGCCTTGCGCACACGCTGAACGGCAGCGGCCTCGCGGTCGGGCGCACGACCGCCGCCGTACTCGAAAATTTCCAAAACCCCGACGGCACCGTCACGGTACCCGAAGCGTTGCGCCCGTATATGGGGGCGGACGTGATTGGGGGATAGGGGAAAGGTAAGAGGTAAGAGGTAAAAGGTAAGAGGTAAGAGAAGTTGAAAGTTGAAAAGTTTCGGATAAAGAACATTGCGCGAAAATCTGTCATTCTGAACGTAGTGAATAATGACAGATTTTCCCGCAAACTCCTGTCATGATCTGAGCGTAGTCGAGAAATCTCCGACAACATCTTTTATCTTTTATCTTTTACCTTTTACCTTTTACCTTTTACCTTTTACCTTTTACCTTTTACCTTTTATCTTGTTTTTCAATGCCGCGCATTGAAAAACACTGTACATTTCCCCCCCGAATGTGTTATACTATACTTATTCAAGCCGTTGAATATCCCTTTTGAAACGGGCGCGCCCGTTTCATTTTTATCGAGGGTTTAACCCTCGATAAACGGCGGTACGCCTATTTCTGCGGAAATCTTTGGACGCGTTTCGAAACACGCCCTTATATACGAGGAAAATACGTCGATGAAAAAAGCAAAAGTCTTGTGGTTCGTTCTGCTCGCCGCTCTTGCGGCAACCGCGTTCGTTGCCTGTTCGGGCAACCCCCTGCCGGGGATCGTTAACCCGCCGTCCGAAAA
>JAISFM010000134.1 GCA_031263605.1 Clostridiales bacterium
CGCCGCTGCCCAGATAGCGCGCGATCGCCTCGGGCGTGGAGACCTGTTCCCGTTCCGCGCCCTGCACGACGAACTGCTTGCCGAATTTGGGGTTGACGGCGTAGTCCCCTTCGAGGGAACAGGCCTCGCCCTCGGAAATCGGCGGCAGACAGCCCGCCGCGGTGGCCGCGCCGGCGTCCGTATTGACGACGAACACGGTGTACCCGTTTTCCTCGTTGCGGAATATTATGTGGTCGATTGTGCAGGTCAGTTTCATGGTGCTGCGGTTGGGGACGGGGCGGGGGCAGGGGGGAAGGCAAGGGAATTGAGAATTGAGAAGTGCGGATGCTGACGCGAAAAGAAACTTCTATTATGCTTTGCGTTTCTTGCCCGTGAGCGGAAACGTTTTAGCGCGGAACTCAATCCTTAATACGAATTGAGAATTGAGAAGTTAAGGATAAGCGTTCGCGTTAAAACATTTCCGCTCACGGGCAAGAAACATACAGCATACTCAATGCTATTTCTTGCGTAAGCGTCCGAACTTCTCAATTCTCAATTCTCAATTCTCACTTCCCTTGTCCGAACTTTTCACTTCCCAAAACGGCCGCCAGCGCATCCGCCCTGTCCGTCTTTTCCCACGGGAACGCGGGGTTGCCGAAATGCCCGTAATTGGCCGTTTGGCGGTAAATCGGGCGGCGCAGGCCCAGCGTTTCGATGATCGCCGCCGGACGGAAATCGAACACCGCCCCCACCGCCGCCGTCAATTCTTCGTCCGGGGCCTTCCCCGTGCCGAACGTGTCCAAATACAGCGCGACGGGGCGCGCCCGCCCTATCGCGTAGGCGACTTCGAGTTGGCAGCGGTCGGCTAAACGCGCCGCCACTACGTTCTTGCAAACGTACCGCGCCATGTACGCCGCGCTCCGATCCACCTTGGTCGGGTCCTTGCCCGAAAACGCCCCGCCGCCGTGGGGGATGTAGCCGCCGTAGGTGTCCACTATGATCTTGCGCCCCGTCAAACCGCTGTCGCCGCGCGGCCCGCCTATCACGAACCGCCCCGTCGGGTTGACGTAATATTTCGTTTCGGGCCGAAGCAATTCCTTGGGCAGGGCTTTGCGGATCAGACCTTCCATGTCGCGCCGCAGGGTTTCCATGCCGGTTTCGGGCGCGTGCTGCGTGCTCAAAACCACCGTGTCTATGTACAGCGGCTTGCCGCCGACGTAGGCCACGGTGACCTGCGCTTTGCCGTCCGGCCGCAAATAGGGGAACGCGCCCGCTTTGCGCGCCCGCGCCAGTTCCCGCGTCAGTTTGTGCGCCAAAGTGATCGGCAGGGGCATCAATTCGGGCGTTTCCGTGCAGGCGAAGCCGTACATCATGCCTTGGTCGCCCGCGCCCACCTTGTCCAGAGGGTCGTCCGCCGCCCCGCCCCGCTCCTTGTATTCCGCGCTCTCGTCCACGCCCAGCGCGATGTCGGGGGACTGCTCCTCGATGCCCGTGACGACCGCGCAGGTTTGGCAGTCGAAGCCGTATGCCGCGTCCGTGTACCCGACGTCCTTGACGACGCCGCGCGCGATTTTGGGAATGTCCACGTAGCAGTCGCAACTGATTTCGCCCATGACCAGCACGAGGCCGGTGTTGACCGCCACGTCGCACGCGCACCGCGCGTTCTCGTCCTGTTTCAGCATTTCGTCCAGCACCGCGTCGCTGATTTGGTCGCAGATCTTGTCCGGGTGCCCTTCGGTCACGCTCTCGCTGGTGATGTATCGGATCATTGAAGTGTATTCCTTTTTATAAAGTGTATTTTTATCGGGGTTGGGTGGGGTGGAGGGGGGTGTTTTTTTGGGGTTGAGTTTTGGGGCGAGGTTTTTGCGGGTTTGGGGTGTTGTTTGTGGGTTGTGTTTTTTGGGGGTTGAGTTTTGGGGCGAGGTTTTTGCGAGTTTGGGGTGTGTGTGTGGGTTGTGTTTTTTTGGGGTTGAGTTTTGGGGTGAAGTTTTTGCGAGTTTGGGGTGTGTTTGTGGGTTGTGTTTTTTGGGGTTTTTTGTGGGAAAACCTTTTTTGTCAAAAAGTTTTTCCCACACCCGTTAGAGTTGTTGCGAAACCTCTCCGCGAACTCTTTACGGGTCTTTTCGTGTACGGGTAAGATAGAAATCTTGATAGCAGCGGTGCTGCAATCTGCGGTTTTTATCTTACCCGTACGCAAAAATCCCTCGTAAATCTTTTCGCGTTTAGGCTTCGCAACAACTCTTTTGCAAAAAACTTTTACTTATTCGTCCGGAGCGTCGTTCGGAGCGTCGTTTGCGGCGGCGTTCGGGGTGTCGTCCGGGGTTTCGTCCGCAACATCGTTTGCGGCGGTGTTCGGGGCGTTGTTTGCGGCGGCGTCCGGGGTGTCGTTCGGGGCGGTGTTTGGGGTGCTGTTTGGGGCGTCGTCGGTTTCCCGCGCCGCTTTCTTTTCCAAAAAGTCGGCGTATTCCTTTTGGGTCATGACGACGGTTTTGCCGTCCTCGTCGGTTGTCGCGACGGGCGTCTCGTCCTCTAAAATATCGAAATCCAGAAACGAGCCGATTAAGTCGTCCACTTTTTTAAACTTCGCCATAACTTCGCAGAAATTATACCATAAATAGGAACGTTTGTAAAGGACGAACGGATAACAGAACGGATAAACGGATAACAGAACGGATAAAATGATAAATAAGCGGCGAAACGCGCGAGGGAAAGGAATGGACAAACGGCGTGGAACATAAACACGGTCGGACGCGTAAAGCGGCCGACGGGGCAATCTCTATGTAAAAAGGCGCGTTTCGTGTTTGGTAGAGATTGCCGCGTCGCGCTTCGCGCTCCTCGCAATGACTTGCTGTGTTGGCGTTCAATGCGGTTTGTCCACTCCCGCGGGAGAGAAAAACAATTTGCAAAATTTGCGAATTTGTGATATGATATAAAACAATGTGTTCTCGTAGCTCAGTTGGATAGAGTATCGGTCTCCGAAGCCGAGGGTCGCGCGTTCAAGTCGCGCCGGGAACGCCAAAAGGCTCGTGTTTCATCGCGGAACGCGAGCCGTTTTTATAGGTAATTTTTTGGAAGGCTTCCTCGGTACGGCGGCCGGAATTTGTATGGGAGCGGGCAAACCGCGTTGATTATAAACACGGCAAGTCTAATGCGAGGAGCGCGAAACGCTTTGAGGGCAATCTCTACAAAACATGAAACGCACCTTTTTATATAGAGATTGCTTCGTTGCTCACTGCGTTCGCTCCTCGCAATAGACTTGTTGCGAAATACGGCGCGGACGCTATGCGGGTCTTTTCGTGTGTAAAGCGGGTAAAA
The DNA here is from genome assembly GCA_031263605.1 of Clostridiales bacterium. GTDB lineage: Bacteria > Bacillota > Clostridia > Christensenellales > DUVY01 > BNZQ01. The sequence continues at coordinate 3,295 of JAISFM010000134.1, forward strand.
ATTTTGTTAGTAGCGTTGCTGCAAACTGCAATTTTTATCCGCATTACACGCAAAAATCCCTCGCCTATCATCTCGCGCATTAATTTCGCAACAAGTCTAATGACCGGTTGCATAAAAGTATTGATTTGTTGCAGTTTTATATATTGACCTGCCGTCTTTGTATGGTATACTATGGGTATGCGTTTGAAAATCGGCGCGGCGAAACGGCTAATTTTCAAACCTGCGTATTCGGTATGAGCGACAAACTTTCAAAAAATTCTGCGACGGCGGCGGCGGTTAAGCCGCGCGGCGGGGGCTGCGAAGCCGGCGCGGTTCGCTACCCGCAAACCCCTTGATAACGCCGGCGATGATCGAGCCCCGCAATCGGGACTTCGAGGTCGTCGGCGCGTTCAATCCAGGCGTCGCCGCGTTTATGGGCAAAACGGTCTTGTTGGTCCGGGTCGCCGAACGCGTCAAAGCGGACGCGCGGTTCGCGTATGTCCCTATCGTTGAGAACGGGAAAATCAAAACGCTGAAAATCGACAGGAGCGACGGGGACTACGATTTTTCGGATCCGAGGCTAATCGTCGGGAAAGGCGGGAAACTGCTGACTTCAATGTCAAGGCTGGTCGTCGCCGAAAGCGCGGACGGCGTGAATTTCGAGATTTTTCCCGAACGCGGGATTTTTCCCGAAACGGAATACGAGGAATACGGCGTCGAGGACCCGCGCGTTACCGAGATAGACGGGACATATTACATAACGTACACCGCGGTTTCCGGCAAGGGCGTTTGCGTCGCGCTGGCCGTGACGGAGGATTTCCGCGCGTTTGAAAAAAAAGGCGTCGTCTTGTGCCCCGACAACAAGGACGCGGCCATCTTTCCCGAAAAAATCGGCGGCAAGTTTTATATGTTGCACCGCCCGTCGCGCTCGGAGTTCGCGCGCCCCGAAATGTGGATCGCCGAATCGGACAACCTGACGCAATGGGGCAATCACCGGCGCGTGCTGGCGACGCGCGAGGGGGATTGGGACGGCGTTCGGCTGGGGTCGAGTTCGACGCCGATTAAAACCGAGGGCGGCTGGTTGGTTTTGTATCACGGCGCGGATCGAAACGACCGCTATTGTTTGGGCGCGGTTTTGCTGGATTTGCGGAACCCGCACATTGTGCTGAAACGGTCGGCCAAACCGTTTTTGGAGCCCGTGCTGCCCTATGAGAAAAACGGATTTTTCGGCGGCGTGGTGTTCGCCTGCGGCTGTTTGCGGGACGGCGGGCGTTTGAGAATCTATTACGGGGCGGCGGACGACAAGGTTTGCCGCGCGGACGCGGATATAAGCGGCTTGCTGGGAGCGATGGGTTGAAGTTGAAAGTTGAAAATTAAAGTTACGGATTAGACGGTGTCGGCCGTAGAAAGAACGGCGCGGGGCGCAAAAAGGCTCTTCATACGCTGGCAGAGGTTATGGCCGGCATCGGTCAAACAGTTTCGTAACAACTTTGGCGGCGCGCGGCGAAAAAGCGGGCCAACGGGGTATACCCCGTTTTTCGTTGAACATGAAATGTTCAACGGGGAAAGGAAGTTTCAGCGAACGGCGCGTCGGACGGGAGGCAAGAGAGGCGTTTCTTAATCTGTGAATACAGGGAGCGGACAAATAGCGAGGAACATAAACTCGGCCTTGCGGGGAGGGCGGCGATAAGCGGCCGACGGGGCTGTCTCCATGTAAAAAGGCGCGTTTCGTGTTTGGTAGAGATTGCCGCGTCGCGCTTCGCGCTCCTCGCAATGACAAACGGGGCGTTCCTCTGTAATGACAACGAGTGCGCGGACATTCCCCTGTATGCGGCGCGCGGGCGTTCCTGTGTTTGGTGGAGATTGCCGCGTCGCGCTTCGCGCTCCTCGCAATGACACGCGGGGCGTTCGTGCTCCTCGCAATGACAAACGGGGCGTTCGTGCTCCTCGCAACAAGTCTAATGACACGCGGGGGCGTTCGCGCTCCTCGCTGCAAGTCTGATGACTTGCGGTAACGCGGTTTGTGCATTCCCGTGAATACGGGTTCTGACGGCATTTTTACTCATCTTGTGTAATTCTTTTGTAAAAGGGAAAATCGGGAAGTGGAGCGGGCGTTTATCCAAAAATTGAAAAAGAGCGATTTCGTGAAAAACAGGAGCCGGTACCTGCTGCTGCTGCCCTCGCTCGCCTTTATGATTGTGTTCGCCTATATCCCCATGATTGGCATCGTCATCGCCTTTCAAAACTACGACCCCGTGGCGGGGTTTTTCGGAAGTCCCTGGCTGGGCGTTGAAAATTTCAAATTCTTTTTCGAGGGCGGCGAATGGTTGCAAGTCACGCTGAACACGCTGTACCTCAACGCGCTGTTCATTGTGACCGGCACGGCCGCGTCGATCGCTATCGCCGTCGTCATGAGCGAAATCCGGGGCAAATATTTCAAAAAGACCGCGCAGACGCTGATGACGCTGCCCAATTTTGTGTCGTGGGCGACAATCGCGCTGTTTTCGGTCGCTTTTTTGGAGTCCGACGGCATTATAAACGCGGCGGTCAAATTGTTCGGCGGCTCGCCCGTCGCGTTCTATTCCGACCCCGGCGTTTGGGTGGGCGTGTTCGTCGTTATCCGCGCGTGGAAAAGCGCGGGCTGGGGCGCGATTATCTATATGGCCGCGATTTTGAGCATCGACAAGGAAATCCACGAGGCCGCCGTCATCGACGGCGCGGGGCGGCTGCGGCGCATATTCGCCATTACGCTGCCTTTGATTAAAAATACGGTCGTGCTGATGGCCATCATGAGTATCGGCGGCATCTTTAAAGGCGATTTCGGCATGATTTACCCCTTTATCGGCGACAACGCCATGCTGTACCCCACGACCGACGTTATCGATACCTATGTGTTTCGCGCCCTGCGAAGTTTTACGAACTACGGCAGGGCGGCGGCAGTCGGGCTGTACCAGTCCGCAATGGGCTTCTTGCTGGTGATCGTCGCCAATCGGTTGGCAAAACGGTACGCGCCGGAGTCGGCGATATTCTGACGGCGGGTAATTTACAATTTACAATTGTGTAATTTACAATTGACAATTTACAATTGACAAATTTCGGATGGTAGTTAGCGAGTGGAGAGCGGATGGCGGATAGTGATTAGTGGCGGTCTTCACAGTGCACAGTGGATTGGATAAAAGGTAAAAAGTAAAAGATAAAAGATGTTGTCGAGGGCTTTGGGCGCAGTGCGGTCGGGGGACTTTCACAGTGCACAGTGCATAGTCCACAGTGCACAGTTTCGGTCGAGGGACATTGCGCGGGCGTTCCTGTGTTTGGTAGAGATGGCTTCGTCGCGTTTCGCGCTCCTCGCAATGACAAACAGGGCGTTCCCCTGCATGGTAGGGATTGCCGCGTTGCGCTCCTCGCAATGACAAAGGCAGCGCACAGGTGTGGTCGAGTTGATTTGAGGACCCACCCCGCCGCCGTTGGCGGCACCCCTCCGTGGGAGGGGAATTTTTCAGCGGTGGGAGATTTCTCCGCTTCGTTCGGGGCTATGCCCCGAACTTCGGTCGAAATGACAGAGGTAGGTACGGGCGTTCCTCTGTCGGCTTTTAAGTGGTGGGAGATTTCTCGACTTCGCTCGAAATGACAGGACTTTGCACATAATGACAGGACTTTGCGCAATCGGAATGAGAGAGGAAAGCGCGGGGCGTTCCTGTGTTTGGTAGAGATGGCTTCGTCGCGTTTCGCGCTCCTCGCAATGACATGCCGTGTTTTATGAGCAATGCGGTTGGTGCATTCGCAACAGGCCTCATAATGTGGGAGATTTCTCAGGCCGCGCTCGAAATGACAGAGGCAGGCGCGCCCGCCGATCGGCTGAAATGACAGAGGCAGGCGCGCGCGAAGTAAATTGCAAACCGAAATTTGACCGTTGCCAATCGTAAATTGAAAACAAATTTCGGTTAAAAGTACGCTATCCTTAATTTGTCAATTGTCAATTGTAAATTGAGAAAAGGTCTCGGCAAACAGGAAAGACATGGGAACATCTGTTCAATATAAAAAAGGGCGCGCGTCCGATAAAATCGTGACGGTCGTTTTTTACGCGTTCGCGGCGGGGTTCGCGGCTGTGTGCCTGTATCCGTTTTTGCAGGTGCTCGTCAGCAGTTTCGCCGACGAGGTGACTTTGACGCGCGAGGGGTATCGGCTGATCCCCTCAAAATGGTCGGCGGACGCGTGGAAAACATTGTTCGGCTCGGGCGAAATCGGGTTCGCGTATCTGCTGACCGCCGGGGTCACGGCCGCGGGCACCGCGCTTTGCGTCGTCGTGACCGCAATGGCCGCCTACGCGCTTTCGGGCAAAAAACTCAAATACCGGAACTTTTTCAACTTTATCTATTATTTGACCATGCTGTTCTCCGGCGGTTTGATTCCGTATTATATTTTGGTCAGCAACTATTTGCGGCTGTCCAACAATTTGCTGGTCTATGTTATCCCGTTCGCTTTTAACGTGTGGAACATGTTTTTGCTGCGCAACTTTTTCAACGATATCCCCGAATCGATTTTGGAGAGCGCGCGGCTGGACGGCGCGGGCGAATTTACCACCGCGTTCCGAATCGTCATTCCGCTGTCGCTGCCCGCGCTGGCCACAATCGGCCTGTTCACCGCGCTGTCGTTTTGGAACGAGTGGATGACCAGTCTGCTGTTCATCGACAATTCAAGGTACTATACCCTGCAATACATCATCGTGCGCATGGTCAACAACGTGTCCGCCGCCGGAAATCTGGGGCAGAGCGGGTTGCCCGCCGGCGTCGTCAGCGTCCCCGCCAATACGTTGCGCCTTGCCACCGCGATCGCCACGATAGGGCCTATCGTCCTGCTGTACCCGTTTTTGCAGAAGTATTTCGTGGCGGGGCTGAGGGTTGGAGGGGTGAAAGGGTAAGTGAGAATTGAGAAGTGAGAATTGAAAAGTAAGGAATATGGAAAATGTAAGATGGAAGATGGGCGGGCGGCGGCGGTTGCCGCCGGAAGTGAGAATGGAGAAGTGAGAATTGAGAAGTGCGGTCGGGGAATATTGCGCGGGCGGTTTGCATGGGTAAAAGGGCGCGGGCATGTTCGGTAGAGATTGCCGCGTCGCGCTTTGCGCTCCTCGCAATGATAGTTACAGTTAAAAGTTTTTGGGAAAGGCGCGGAAAACACTTTTTTCAAAAAGGGTTTTTCGCAACAGTATAAATAAAACAACAACAAAAATAAAACGACAAAAAAGGAAACGGAAAGTATGAAACGGAAATGGACTGGGCTGGTGGCGGCGGCGTTGGCGGTTGCGCTTGGGGTTGGGGCGTTGGGCGGCTGCGCGCCGAAAGGCGACGCAGGGGACGCGCGCTTTTATTTGTGGAGCGACGACGGCGCGACGCCCGCCGGGTTTGCCGACGTTTTGGGCGCGTTCAACGAGGGCGCGGGCAGGGAAATGGGCGTGAAACTGCAATTTTCGTTCGACACGCAGAGCGATTACAAGCAGAATCTGAACCTCGCGATCGCGTCGGGGCAGAACAAGTACGACGCGGTGTTCGACGCCGCGTGGGTCTATCTGTCGGAGTTCGCCAAAAAGGACTATTACTACGAGTTGTCGGGGTACTTCAACAGCGACGCTTACGCCGGCTTGAAGGGCGCGTTCGACGCGGAGTTTTTGAACAACAACAAATTCAACAACGGCGTTTACGGCGTCCCGCTGACCGAAACCTTTTCCGATATTACGGTCGCGTATTTGCGCAAGGACTGGCGCGTCGAATGCGCCGCCGATACAGGGTGGGCGAAGCCCGCGGGCATTTCGACTTCGGCCGTGGCCGCCGCGGATTTGGCGGACGGCGTGGACAACTTCGACGAATTGGAATATTACCTGTATTGGGTCAAGGCGAAAAAGGATGGCGTTGTGCCCGCTTTGAGCAATAACGACGCGACATGGGGCGCGTGGGACTTGATCAACACGCGCATACTGCCCGCCAAAAGCGCGCAGGACGCGGTGAATGACGGCGTTAAAACGAACATACTCGTCCGGCAGGGCGTAGAGGCTTCGGCGTATATCAGGAACGGCGAAGTGAGGGCCGCGGACATTAAGGAGTTTTTAAGCCCGGCCGCGGCGAAGGGCGCGAGCGGCTTCCCGCCGGGGTTCGATACGCCGGACCCCAAATGGCAGGGCGATTTCCTGACGGCGCGGCGGTGGAGGGACGACGGGATTATCGGCGCGGACGTGATGGGGACGACGGACTCAGACGCCAAATTCAAGGCCGGTTTGGGCGGCGCGGTCGTGCAGACGATCAACAACTTCGCCGCCGTGGAAACGCAGTTGAAGGCCAACAACCCCGGCGCGGAATTGGAGATTTACGTCAACGACCCGGCTATCCGCGAGAAAAGGAACGGCTACGCGCAGACCGATTACAAGGCGTGGAACTTTTTATGCATCCCCAAAACCGTGCCGCAGGCGAAGGCCGACAAGATCATGAAATTTTTGAATTGGCTGTTCGAGAGCCGCGAAAACCACGACTTGTTCCAATACGGGATTCGGGGCAGGCATTGGGACGCGGCGCGGGACGAAAACGGCGCGGAGATCGAGGGGACGGTCAGCACGGCGGGCATGGAGGCGTACGCGTTCCCCGCGTATGAATTGACGTGGAACCAAAATTATATCCGCGTGCAGTCGGCAAGCGACCCCAAAGTCACGGAGTATTCGCGCTATATGTACGACAGTTCGCGCTATGTCTCCATTTTGTATTCGGGCTTTACGTTCGACCCGCAGAGGACGACCGAATTGTCCAACGCGGTCAACAATGCGACGTTGGGCAGCGCGGTCACCAAGGCGCAGAGTTACCGGCTGGGGCAAATCGCCGGCCCCGTCGAGGCGTGGAACGCCGAATTGTCGGGCAGACACGGCAATGTTGCGCTGCAAGGCGCGGCGGATGTGATAAAGGACGAGATTATAGGGCAGTTGCAGGCGTATGTTGACGGTTTGTAAGGGAAAGGGAAAAGGAAGATGGAAGATGGAAGATGGATTGTCGCGCGTTATTCGCGCGGGGACAATCAATCAAATCGGTTGAGATTCTTCACTGCGTTCAGAATGACAGGTTTTAGCGGAATGACAACCCTAACTCGCGCGCGAGAAACGCGCGACCGACTTTCTTCCATCTTCCATCTTACATAGTCATCATATCTTACATAGTGAAAGCATGAGCATATTGAGAAAAACTTTATTTTTGTTTGCTTTGTGCGCGTTCGCGGCGTTTTGGCCGGCACGGGGGTTGGCGCGCGCCGACGGGGTTGTGCCCGCGCGGAACGCCGTCGCGGACTATTGCGGCGAAAGCAATTTTTCGGTCTATCTCGACGCGGAAAAAACTCTATACGCGTCCGGCGCGAACGCCGTCGGGCAGTTGGGGCGCGGCTTTCGGGACGGCGGCAAAAAAATACAGCCGCTGACGCATAGGGTTTTGGAACGCGTCGCGATGTTTGATACCGGAAAATCAGGGTTTACGCTGGCGGTCACCGAGGACGGCGGGGTTTGGGCGTGGGGCAGCAACGAGTTCGGGCAATGCGGGCAGGCCGCGGTCAAAATCGACCCCGAAAACTGCGTAACCGCGCCCGCGCAAATCGCCTTGCCCGACGGGGCGGTTCCGGCGGCCGTCGCGGCGGGCGAGCGGCATTCGCTGCTGCTCGGCGCGGACGGCGGCGTGTACGCGTGGGGCAGCAACAGCGCGGGGCAGTTGGGGCTGGGCTTGCCCGTTTCGCGGCAAACGTTTGCCGACAGGCCGTCGAAAATTTCGCGCGCCTATTTCGGCGGGCAAAGTGTCGCCGCGGTCGCGGCGGCGGGCGATTCGAGTTTCGCCCTTTGCGAAACCGGCGAGGTCTACGCGTGGGGCGACGGCGGCGACGGTTTGCTGGCCGACGGGGCGGGCTACGGCCAAACCGCCGCCGTGCCGCAAAGGACGCTCCTGTCCGGCGTGAAAAAGATTTCCGCCGAAGGCGCGACCGCGATGGCGTTGACCGACGAGAGCCGGATTTACGTTTGGGGCTCCAATACGTCCAAGCAGTTCGGCATACCGGAATTTACGGGGAACAAGAGCGACGCGCCGCAAGAGGTCGTGAAAACGGTCGATATACGCGGCGAGGATGTCGCGGGCGAGTTTACGGATATTCTGTGCGGCGGGATCGCGAATTTCGCGCTGTCGAACGGCGGCCGCGTGTTCGCGTTCGGCGCGGGCGGGCGGGGCGAGTTGGGGTTCGACGCGCGCGACGCGGAAAGATACGGCTCGTCCTATGCCGCGCTGCCCAACGTGACCGCGCCCACCGCCGTGACCTTTTATAAGCCGCTCGACATCGAGGCAATCACGGCCGGAAACGACGCCGCTTTGCAAGGGAAATTGCCCGTCGACAAGACCGCCGTCGCGGACGTGACGGTCAAACGGCTGGTCAATTCGATCGGGGCGCGGACCTTTGTCGAGGACGCGGACGGCCGTCTGTGGTCGTGGGGCGACAACACCGACGGCATGGCCGCCAGCGGCGACTTGAACGCCGCGAGCGTGCCCGTGCGCTCCACGCTGTATCGGAACGGCGATTACGACAAGGAAATTACGTCCAAAAATTACTTGTTGCAGCCGATCGTCGGCTTGGCCGTGATTTTCGGCGTGGCGGCGGTTTTGATCGGATGGGCGGAGGTGAAGAGAGGGAGGGCGCATGGAAGAGGTAAGATGTAAGATGGAAGATGGAAGATGGGCGGGCGGCGGCGGTTGCCGCCGGAAGTGAGAATGGAGAAGGGAGAAGTGTGGGCGGGGAACATTGCGCGGGGCGTTCCTGTGTTTGGTAGAGATTGCCGCGTCGCGCTTCGCGCTCCTCGCAATGACGTGGACGGCGCGGGCGGCTCGTGATGATGGGACGGTGTGGGCGGCTTGTGAGGGCGAAAGCAGTACACAGTCCACAGTTTCGGTCGAGGGATATTGCGCGGGCGTTCCTCTGTCCGGTAGAGATTGCCGCGTCGGACGCTTTACGCGTCCTCCTCGCAATGACGGGACGCGTTAATGACATGTCGCGTTTATGCGCAACGCGGTTTGTACACCCCCGCTTGCGATGACAAAAAAGGCGCGGGCGGCTCGCACGGGTCACAGGGGCGCGGACGGCTAACTTTACAAGACTAAAACGGTGAAAGTTTTTGGGAAAGGCGCGGAAAACACTTTTTTCAAAAAGGGTTTTCCGCAACATTATAAATAAAAAGAACAACAAATAAAAACACAAACAAAACAAAATCAAAACCATAACAAAAAATCAAATCAAAACAAATCAAAACAAATCAAAACAAATCAAAACAAATCAAAACAAAAACACAAACAAAAAGGAAACGAAAAAAGATGAAAAAGAAATTTTTTGCGCTGGCGATTGCGGCGTTGATGTGTGTGAATTTGTTGGCGGCTTGCGGGACGCGGGTGGGGGGAGACGGATTAGCCGTTACGGACGGCGGCGGCTCGGTGCACGCGCCCGAAACGCCCGCGGTTGAAACGCCCGAATTGCCCGCGTTGAATCGGCCGTCCGCGCTCTATTACGACGCGGGTGCGAAAATTTTGTCGTGGGAAACGGTCGAGGGCGCGGCGAGCGGGTATTCCGTCCTCGTGAAACGGGGCGCGGCCGACGTTGTGGACGAAACGGCGGAGCGGGCGGAAACGGCTCTCGGCGGTTTGGAGGCCGGGGACTATTCGGCCGCCGTCAAGGCCAAGGCGGTCGCCAATTATTATCGGGAATCCGAAACGGCGGTTTACGCCTTTACGGTCGGCGGCGGCGCGACGGGCGTTCAGCCGACGCAAAAAACGCCGCAGCCCGAAACCTTTGCCTACGACGCGGACGCAGACCGGTTCTTTTGGTCGGACGCGGCGGGGGGCAACGGGTATGTTTTAGAGGTGTTCGACGCCGAAAACGTCCGCCGCCTTCGGTACGACGGCATCGAAAATTCCGCGAGCGCGGCGACGCTGGCGATCGGCGCGTATACCGCCGCGCTCACCGTGTCGGGCGACGGCGTCGAGTATGCGGACTCCGACGAAAAGACGGTTAGTTTCGCGATAGCGAGTTTCGGGGCGTTGCCCGCGCCGCAGAATTTGAGCGTCGCCGACGGCAATTTGACCTGGGACGCGGTTCCGCACACGTCGGGCGCGGAGATCCGCGCGGTCGATTTGGCCGGCGGCGCGGCCGTGGCTGTGCAGCCGAAATTCTCCGCGCCCAATCAATTGATTTTGGCCGATATGGGCGTGGACGCGGGCAGTTACAGAATTTACGCCGCGCTGACGTCCAACCGCCACGACGCGGCGAAAAGCGCGGAGTCGGACGCGCCCGTCAAATTGGAGCGCGCGGCCTCGTTCAACGCCTCGCAAATCGCCTCCTTTAACGGCAATTCGCCCCGCGGCGAACACGGCGCGGCGGGGCTTACGACGGTCAACGGCGTAACTTGCGCCGAAATCAGGCCGACGGCGGACGGCTGGGGGCGCGTCGCGAGCGCGGACTTTTCTCTGGACTTTTCCAAAAATCCCGTGGCGTATATGGCGGTCGAAAGCGTCGGCGTGGGCGGGTACCATATGCAGGCCGTCGAGGGCGACCAGACCTATTTAGTCGTGCCCGATACCCAGAAAACCGGCGGCGCGGTCGTCGATTTGGCGCGGAAAACGGGGCTTTCGGGCTTTAAAACGGTTTATGTGCGGATCGGCGTCAACAACTCGACCAGCACGGACGCGAACGACGCGCGGGTGTATTACCGGGAAATCAAAATCCTGTATATCTCCCTCGTTACGCCCCCCGCGCCCTCTCAACTCGGCCCCGTGACCGGCCCGGCGGTCGATAACAGGGGGTCGGTTACGTGGACGCCGCCGGCCAACGCCGAATGGAACGCTTTCGGCGTTACCGTCGCGGACAAGGACGACCCGGAGGATATTGTATTCGAGGGCGAGACGGGCGCGGCGGGTTTTCCCGCGTATACGCTGCCCGCGGGGATTTACAGGGCGGCGGTCACCGCCAAAAATACGGCTTGGGCGCAGGTCGGGGAGTCGGAGCCCGTGGAGTTTTTATTCAAGGTGACCGACATCGTCCGGTATCCCGCCGCGCAGATCGATACGGCGGCGGGCGCGTTCGAGACCGCGAAGGATATACAGGCCGCCTATCACGGGGAAAGCGGCCGCGCCGTGCTGAACAGCGCGGGCATATCGGATACCTATGGCTGGATACGCCCCAAAACAGGGGTTTCGGTCAATATGGACAAAAACCCCTTGGCGGTCGTTCATACGTCGGCCGCGTCGGGCGGGTATTTTATCAAATGCAGTTTCGACGGGTCGGGCGCGGCCGAGGACGTTTGCGGGGACGTGAAAAACAACAATTACAGCGAGCCGCGCGATTTGCTGTTCCGCTTGAACGCAAATTCGGCCGCGCAGGACGGCGGCGGCGTTACGTGGACGGGCATTAAAACCGATTATAAATTCATGCCGGGCGTGACCGCTCTCGCCGACAGCGGCAACGGCATGACGAGCACCGTGACGGTCGCGGGCATCGATTTACTGTACGTCGAGGAGTACGAGGAAATCGACGCGCCGCCCGAGCCCGTCAAGTTGGATGCGCCCGCGGACTTCGAGATCGCCGGCGCGCTGCTGGCCGCCCGCCCCGTCGCGGGCAACGCCGCCTATACGCCGGTCTACGACGTAAACGTGACGCACGACGGCGGCGGGGGCGAGGCGGTTTACTCGGGGACGGATTTGCCGTCGCCGCAGGTCAATTTGTCCGCTTTGGCGTTGGCCGTCGGGGAAACGTATACCGTTTCGATCGCCGCGAAGGGCGACGGCGTGTATTTCGCCGATTCCGACCCGGGGACGCGGCAGTTCATATACGCCTCGAAAGTGAGCGTAACCGACTTTTCCGCGGTAAGCGTCGCCCAACGGCAGGGCAATATAACGGTCGCGTCGAAGGGCGCGGACGGCCTATTGCTGTGGGTTGACGGGACGGCTTGGGGAATCGCCGCGGTCGCGCTGCCGGTTGCGGACGGCGCGCTTTCGGACAACTGCGCGCTGATCGTTGAGTTCGGCGCGGTGACGGCGGGCGCGAACCGCGCGTATCGGTACTACGTGGGCGCGAGCGGGACAGCCTTTACTTCGGATTTGGGCGGCGATCAGCCTGTGTCCGCGAATACCGCCTATGTTTACAGTTTGGCGGGCGCGGCGACGACGGGCGGCAACTTTTATTTGGGGCTGGGCTTCGGCGGCGGTTCGGCGACGCGGACGATGTTGGTCAAGTCCGTTCAAATTGTCGAATACGCGTTGGTAAGCGATTGAGTGACTATGGAAGATGTAAGATGGAAGATGGAAGATGGGCGGGCGGCGGCTATTGCCGCCGGAAGTGAGAATTGAGAAGTGAGAATTGAGAAGTGCGGTCGAGGACATTGCGCGGGCGTTCGCGCAGTCCACAGTGCACAGTGCATAGTGCACAGTTTCGGTCGGGGGACATTGCGCAAAGCGTACCCCTGTCCGGTAGAGATTGCCGCGTCGCGCTTCGCGCTCCTCGCAATGACAAACGGGGCGTTCCCCTGTAATGACAACGAGTGCGCGGACATTCCCCTGTATGCGGCGCGCGGGCGTTCCTGTGTTTGGTAGGGATTGCCGCGTCGCGCTTCGCGCTCCTCGCAATGACAAACGGGGCGTTTCTCTGTAATGACAACGAGTGCGCGAGCATTCCCCTGTATACGACGCGCGGCGTTCCCCTTTGTTGAAAGTTTTTGGAAAGAGGGCGCGGGGGGAAACTTTTTTCAAAAAAGTTTCCCCCTGCACAACGCGCAAAATTACTTGACCGACACTAACCACTAACCACTAACCACTGACCACTGACCACTAAAAAAGGAGTTCAGGAAGAAATGAAAACGATGAAAATGCGGGCGAACGGGAAAAAGGCGGCGGTTATTTTGGCCGTCGCGTTGGCAGTCGCGCTATGCGCGGCGGCGGTGCTGGCTTTTCCGCAGGGCGGGCGGGCGCGGGCGGCTGGGCAGTTGCACAATCCGCGCGTGGCTGCGCTGCCGCTGCCCACGGCGGAGCAGTACGACGACGCTTGGGACTGGAAAACGACGGCCGAGAATTATTTGACCTACGTTTTCGACGCGCGCAATACCTATGAGGACGACAACGGCGACCACGGCGGCTATATGCTGGCGACGCGCTCGCGCAAGATCGGCCGTTTCGTGCCCTCGCGCAATATGGACGAGTATTTCGGCGACCCCGAAGGCACGAATCAAGCGTGGGGCTTGCCCGCGTATATCGGCTACCGAATCAGCGATATGGATTTGGGCGAGGGGATCACCAATCTGGCCGCGATTGCCTCGGCCGCCCTCGTCGGCATCCCCAACCTGAACGCTTACCCCGTCTACGGCGGGGACGGGGCGCAGGACGGCACGTTTAACTTCGTCAAGTCCGCCGTCGCGCACTATAACCGCTACGACCGCATCGTGTCCGACGGCGACGACTGGGGCGGGCGCAGCGGGCAGGACGAATTTTGGTACGAGTTGCTGCCCAACGTGCTGTTCACCGTTTTGGCGAACGAGTACGGCGATATAGAAAAGACGGAGCGGGACGGCGCGGATTTTTATTACCTGCGCGACATTCTGACCGAGTCCGCACGCAACCGCCTGCGCGCCGTCGTCGGCATGGGGGGCGTCAACGCCGATTTCGACCATACGGGCTGGGACTTCAATCTGGACCTTGCCGTAGACCGGCAGCGGAACGCCGACAGCGCGGCGGGCTTCGCCTATATTCTGTATTCGGCCTACGCGATGAACCGTGCGCTGCCCGAAAACGAACGGCACGCGTCCGCGTCCGAAATCGAGCAGTTCCGATTGGGCGCGATTTGGAGCATGGACTATTTGGAGCGCATCGACTTTAACCCGTTTTACGAGGTGCTGGCGTTCCTCGCGCCCTACCTCGCCGCGCGCATGAACGCCGAACAGGGCACCGATTACAACGTCGCGAAAATGTTCGACTGGGGTTTTTCCGGCTCCGTCCCGCGCCCCAGCGCGGGGCTGGTCACGTCCAACTGGGGCGGCAAATATACCGCGGGCCTGATGGAGTTCCGCGACGGGTACGGATACGGGTTCGCGATGAACACGTTCGACGCGATGCTGGGCCTCGCGCCGACGGTGCGGTACGACAACCGTTTCGCCGAGGACGTGGCCAAGTGGGCGTTGTGCGTCTCGCAAAGCGCGCAGATGTACTACCCGATCAAGAACGGGTTCGACGGCGAGGTCAACAATTACGGCGGCAAGGACGTTTACAACGGCTATAACCAGTCGGGCAAATGGATCGGCGCGGACAGCGAGCCGGACTATTGGACGGGCGTGGGCGGGGCGGCCGCCGAAGCGGGGAACAAGCCCAAAACGGCGGCGTTTATCCCCTATGAGGGCTTGCGCGAGCATCGGAAATACGTCACATATAACGGAAGCAACCGCGCCACGGCGTGGGATACCGGCCGCGGCCCCTATGCGAGCGGCGACGCGTATACCTATAACTGGAACGGGCATACCGATTACGGCCTGTACGGCGGCGGCCACGTCGGCATTTTCGGCGCGGCGATCGGGAAAACCGACGTGCCGCGGATTTTGGAAATCGACCTCGATAAGTTGGACGTGTACAACTTTTCAAAAACCGAGAGCGGCAAGGAAATCGGTTTTAAGATGTATTACAACCCCTATGGGGAGGATAAGGAGGTGACCGTCGGCGTCGCGGACGGCGGCAAATTGTACGACACGCTGGCCAAGGGGTACGTGGCGGCGGCGGCCGCGGGCGCGGGGCGGGTAAAATTTACGATACCCGCCGGGGCGACGGTGGTGGCGGCGGAAATCCCGCAGGGCGAGGCGGTGACGGCGAGCGGCGGCGTTTATACCTGCGGCGGCGTGTTCCTCGCGCGGGAAAAGGGCGGCGCGTCCTTGGCGGTGTACGGCGCGGCGGCGGGCGGGGACGCGCTGGCATCCGGCGCGCAAGCGAGCGGCATGGTGTACGCCGAGATCGGCGCGTCCGCGCCCGAGGGCGGCTCTGTCGAGGAAATCGCGCTGGACTTCGCGGGGACGCGGATTTGGTCGGGGGCTTCCGTCCCGTCGGGCAGGGTGGCAATCGACACGACGGCTTTGCGCAATATGTCGGGTATGCTGACCGTCTCCGTTATGTTTGCGGGCGGCACGAAGGAGAAAGCGGAAGTCGCCCTGAAAGTGGACAACCGCGCGCCGATTTACGACGCTTTGAATTATGCGGGCGACGCGGATACGGCCGCGAAATGGGCGGCCGCGACGGCGGCGTGGAACGCCGAGCACCCCGAGAGCGAGCATTACGGCGGCATAGCGGCCGCGGGCGCGGAGGGGGACGGAATCAAAATATCCCTGCCGCAGACGCTGTCGGCGGGGCGCGATTACGCATGGGCCTCGTCGGAACTGTTTACGCTGGACCTGTCGCGCGCGCCGAGTTTACGGATCAAAATCGGCGCGGCGACTTCAAAGTATTCGGTCAAACTCTATTTGGAGGGCTTGAACAAAACGTCCGACGCGTGGACGGGCAAATATCTGGCGAGCAATACGTCGGGCGTTCTCGACAGAATCTACGCCTTTCCGCAGGACTTGCCCGCCGACGTTAAAAACGACCCCGCGTTCGACGGTACGGGCGTGTACCGCGTGTCGGTCAAAATCACCGCCGTGGGCTCGGCCGGCGATTCCGTGACGCTGGAAAAATTCGAGGCTTGGCACGGGTCGGACAAGCCGTCGTTGGAGGAGCCCGCGTCCTATGAGTGGGGCTTTAAGTTCCCGGCCGCCCGCGTCTATAACTGGGACAACGCCGCCTTGAACGCCCCGTCCGTGACATACGAGAATGGGAACGCCGTTATCGCGGCCGAAAGCGGCGCGGCGGGCGCGGCGGGCAGCCCCTATATCGCCGCCGTGATCGGGCAGAACCCTATGATAGAAGTACGCCCGAAAGGCGCGTCCGGCGGCTGGTTCGTCGGCGTTCAAATCGAGGGCTACGGCGACGTGTACTATTTGGAACGCGGTATAACGTCCGCGTCCCCGCTCGTCCTGTCGGTCGCGGACGCGATGAAAACGAAATACCCGGGTATTACGCTGACGGCGAACGTCCGCATCCGCGTTCTGATCGGCGCGGAGGCCGGCGGGTCGGTGACCTTGGGCGCGGTCGATACCTATTACGGCCTGCCCGAATGGGGAACGGCCGCGGCGGGGGCGCAAATCCTGAATTGGGAGGTTCAAACGGGGCTGGGCGCGCGCGCCGACGTCGAAACGGACGCGGGCGGGCGGGCGGTGATTCGGAACGCCGCGAGCGCGGACAACGAAACCGCCACGGCGGGGCGCAGGGGCGCGTTCACGGTCGATTTCGCGCGCGACCCTTATTTGGACATTACCGCGCGCGCCTGTACGGGCGAGTGGCGCGTCACGCTGACCCCCGTGGGCGGCGGGACGGCCTATGAGTTGATCGGGTGGAGCGGGAACGCGGGGCGCGAGCCCGCGACCGCCTCCCTGCGGCAAAGGACGGGCGGGGCTCTCTCGGGCGAGCGGTCTGTGTATATCAACGTCGAAATACGCGGCGGCGGGAAATCCGTGACCGTGCAGGAAATCTCGACCTATTATAAGACGGCCGCGCTTCAATTCGGCAATACGTACACGGTCGAGACGGCGACGTGGGCGCCGGCGCAGAACGCCCCGGCGGTTGCCGTCGAGGGCGGCAAGGTCAAGGTGAGCGGACGGGGGCGGCAGGGCTTGGTTACGCCCGTTGTACGCGTCGAGGCGGGCACGACGCCCGTCGTCACTCTGACGGCGGACGGCTTCGGCGCGGATACGCTGGTTTATGCCGCGGCGCATATCGGCGGCGTCGCCTATGCGCTGACGGGGAACGGGCTGACGGCGGCGGGCGGCCGGGCGTTCGACCTGCGCGCTTTGACGGGCTTTTCGACGCGCGCGTTCGACGTGAGTTTCGAGATCGGCGGCGAGGGCGTGGGCGACGGCGGGGACTTCGAGTTTAACCTCGTGAGCGTTTCCTTTAAATACAGGCTCGGCGCGCCGCAAAACGTGGCGTTCGATGCGGAGGCAAACGCTTTTTCATGGGGCGCGGTCGCGGGCGCGGTTTCCTACGCCTTTGAAATCCGCACCGCCGCGGGCGCGTTTGTCAAGAGCGGCACGACCGCGCGCACGGAGTTGGCGTTGGGCGGCTTGCGGCTGGGCGCGGGGATTTACGCTTTCGAGGCGCGCGCGACGGGCTTGGGCTACGAGCCCTCGCTGTGGGTCGCGGCGGCGTTCAAGCAGGGCGACGTCGCGACGCTTACCCTGCCGAAGCCCGTTATCGGCGTCGGCGGGCTGGCCGTGGCGTGGAAGGCCGTCGCCAATGCCGAGGGCTATGCGTACGAGTTGTACGACGCGGACGACGACCGGTTGGTAAAAAGCGGCGTTACGGCGGATACGGCGATCGATTTGGCCGCGCTCGGGAACCCCGCGTTCAATTATCGGGTCAGGGTCAAGGCGTTGGGCGACGGCGCGGTGTTTCTGGACAGCCCCGCCGCGGAATTTACGTTCCACACCGCCGAGGCCGCGCGCTGGACGGCGCAGGGCTTCGCGGCGATGACGCCGGGGCAGAACAACGCGCAGGCGGCCTACGACGCGGAAACGGGCGCGGCGGTGATTACCGTGCCCAACAGCGGCAACTGGGGCAACGCGCGGACGCTTGCGTTTGCGCTGGACTTCGATACCGACCCCGTTTTGGCCGTCAAGTTCGGGAGCGGCAGCGTCGGCGGCTATCACCTGTCTATCGCGATCGACGGCGCGGTCTATAATTTATGCGACGACACCTTTGATTTCGGCGGCGGGACGCTGTACATGGACATAAACGCCGCGCTGGCGGTTCGCGACGGCCCGCCGCGCTTCGACGGCCCCGGCGCGCGGGTTACGGGCGTTCACACCGTGCAAATCCTGTTCGGCGTGACGATGGGCGAAAATTCGGGCTCGCCCGCGGTGCGGTTCAAGAGCGCGGCCGTGTACCAAGCCGCCGCCGGTTTGGGCGAGCGCGTCAAAGGGCAACTCGCCGCGCCGGACTTGAAAATCGAGGGCGGGAGCGTCCGGTGGGACCCTGTGGAAAACGCCGAAAGGTATATCGTCGTCGTCAGCAACGAGTTCGGGCCTTTCCCCGCGGCGGAGGTGGCGGGAACGTCCTACGGCCTCGCGTTCTTGCAGGTCAAGGGCGGGTATAGCGTACAGGTGACGGCGGTCGGCGAGGGGTATTACAACTCCGAGGCGGCGGCGCGCGCCTTTACGGTGTCCGACGCGCCCGCGCAAAAGGCGACGGGCTGGGCGGCGGCGCGGGTACCGGTCATTACCGTCTGCGCCGTCGTCATGGCGGCCGCGGACGGGGCGGCGGTTGTTTTTGGGGTTCTTTATTTGAGAAAGAAAAAAAAGGCGTGACGGAACAGGGAGTGTACAAAGCGTTGTAGCGGAATTGCACCGGATTTTTGCTGCAACTCTCATGACAGAGGGTAGCGCGTTCGGAATGAGAGAGGAAAGCGCGGGGCGTTCCTGTGTTTGGCAGAGATTGCCGCGTCGCGCTTCCGCGCTCCTCGCAATGACAAACAGGGCGTTCGCGCTCCTCGCAACGACAGGCCGTGTTCATACTCGCGATGACTTGCAATGTTTATGAGCAACTCGGTTTGTACCTTCCCTTAATTTGCAAACGGCAACGGAAAAGGATTGAACGATGGAAAACGTTGAAAACCCGAAACAGCGCAACCTGTATTTCGAGTCGGACAGCCACAAAATCGGCCGCGTCCTGTGGGTCTATCCGCGCTTTTTGAACGTCGGGAAACAGGAAAGCGACATCAAATACGACTATAAAGCGCATATACAGGACGAATACGAGTTCATCTATATGCTGTCCGGCAGCGTGGAGTACCGCTGCGGCGGCAGCGAACGGTTCCGCGCGAACGCGGGCGACATGTATTTTGTCCGCCCCGGGCAGTTGCACGAGGAGCATTCCCTCGTCGAGCCGGTCGCCTTTATCTATTTGAAATTTTTCCTCTACGACTACAAGGGCAACCGCATGGACGACTTTGTGCAGGACCCCCGCTTGCAACTCTTTACCGAACCGTCGCCCTCCATCGGCGAGGCGTTCAAGCGGGCGTTCCGCGAAATGTCCGACAAGAAAACCGGCTTTAAACAGATCATCGACAACGGCATCATGGAATTGCTGATCTATGTCATTCGGGAGCGGCAGTTGACCAACACCAAAAATACGGACAATTCCTCGATCAACAGCGTCATCTCCATGATTTTAGAGGACATCACCGTCAACGTCGGCGCTAACTATTCCGTGGAGGGCATAGCCGACCAATACGGCATTTCCAAAAGCACCCTGCACCATTCTTTTAAGGCCGTGACGGGCTTGCCGTTTAAGGAATACGTCAACCGCATGAAGGTGCAGGAGGCCGAATACCACCTGGCGACTTCGGACAGGAGCGTGCAGTTCATATCGGAGGAGTTGGGCTTTTCCAACGCGTACTATTTCTCCGCGCTGTTCAAAAAGCGGACGGGGCATACGCCCACGGCTTACCGCAAACTGATGTCCGAGAAGCGCGCGGGCGCGTCGGCGTAGAGGGGGAGGGAGAGGTTTCGTAACAACTCTACTGCACGTTTTTAACAGTTCTTTGCAGGCGCGCATATTGCGCGGGCGGGCGTTCCGTTATACAATAGATACGCGAACAGCGAATGGTCTGTAAACGGACACGCGGATTTGAAAAGGAGCGGCATATGGGCACAGCGTTTGCGCGGAAGGAAGAACTTTTTTCGGTTTCCGCGCCGGTCGGGACGGCGGAATTGCTTCGGCGTTACCGAGCCGTTAAGAGGATTTATAAGGCCTGTAAAATCGCTTTTTCGGGCGCGCGCGGCGACGTTTACAATATCAGCCGCCCTTTTTGCTCCGGCGGGAAAACCTATATCGCCGGACGGGTCGAACCGCGGGACAGCGAAATCAGCCGCGTGCTGTTCTTCGAGCGCGAAAGCGAGGCCGAGTATTCGGCGGTTCGGGGCGCGGCTATCGACAATTTGCAGGATCCGTGCGTCGTGGAAATCCCCGGCGGCATAGCGGTCGGCGGCACTAAAATCCGGACGGACGGCGGCGGGCGGATCGCGGGCTGGAACACGGCTTTTTACCGGGGCGCGGATCTGTGGCGTTTAGAGGAATTTGCGAACGCCCCGCGCCAGATGAAGGACGTGCGGTTTGTCCCGTACCGCGGGCGGGTCCTCGTGTGCACGAGGCCGCAGGGCGGCGTGTACGGGCCTGGCAAAATCGGTTGGCTGGCGCTGGATTGCATGGACGAAATAACGCCCGAAAATTTGTACCGCGCCGAAATTTTCGAGGGGCTGTTCCGGCCGGACGAATGGGGCGGCGCGAACGAATTGCACATATTGAAAAACGGGCTTTGCGGCGTTTTGGGGCATATCGCTCATATGGGCGGCGACGGCGAGAGGCACTATTATTCGACGGCGTTCGCTTTCGACCCCGCGACGGGCGGGCGCGCCGAATTGAAAATCATCGCCGAGCGCGCCGATTTTCCGCCGGGCCCGGCGAAACGGCCGGATTTGCGGGACGTTCTGTTTGTGGGCGGGCTTGCGCGCCTGCCGGACGGCAGGGCGGAGTTGTATACGGGGACGAGCGACGCGGAAGGGCAATTCGCCGTCATCGACGACCCGTTTGCCGAGTACGAGGCGGCGGCGGTTGTTAGTGATTAGCGGTTCGTGTCGGTTGGCAATTTACAAATTACAAATGACAAATTGCGGATTTAAAGAATAAGAGCGCAAAAAACTCAACCGAAATTTGTCAATTGTCAATTGTCAATTGTAAATTGTAAATAAAAACAGGAGGATCTATGAGAAAACACAAGTCTTTCAAGGGTATCGTCGTTTGCTTGGTTGCCGCGCTGTTGTGCGCATTCTTTGCGGCTGCCTGCGGCGAAAAAGACCCGCCGGTTGCCGATACGCCCGACGCTTCCGTAACGCCGGCGGCGGCGGTTTTTGCGCGCGGCGGCGGCGACGTGCGGTTTACGCTGACGCTGTCCGGCGGCGCGGCGTTTGAAGCCGTGGCCAAAAACGGAATCACCGCCGACGGGTATGCATACGACGCGCCCGAGGTGACGATCAAAGCGGCGTTTTTGGAAACGCTGGCGCAGGACGGCGCGTATGAATTCGACATTGTGACCAGCGCGAAAGCCCTGCCCGTCACCGTGACGGTGAGCGGCGCGGAGCCGCCCGCCCCCGTGAACAGTACGCTGACGGGGTCGGCGTTCGATGTGGCCGACCTTGTGCCGTATGACCAGCCGGAATCGGGCTTGGGCGCGATCGGCGGGACGCGAATCGCGTCGCGGGAATACACCGTGACGGCGGGCGACGACCTTACGGCGGGCAAGACCTTTACTTTGGAAATCGCGGGATACGCCTCCGCGCTCGTGTCGGGCAAATTGTATTACAAGGTCACGCTCGGCGCGGGGCTGACCGTGCCGCCCGCCGATTTGACGGGGTGGACGGAACTCGCGGACGGCGGCGTTGCGGGCGCGACGGGGCAAACTGCGGGCGGGGCTTTTTGGCTCAACGTCATTCTGGTTTCGTCGGATCCCGCCGACATGGGCAAAACCGCGTCGTTTACGGTGGGGCTGACGGTAGGGTAGAAAGCGCGGGGCGTTCCGGTGGTTGGTAGAGATTGCCGCGTCGCGCTGTGCGCTCCTCGCAATGACGGGCCGTGTTTATGGGCAGTGCGGTGGCGCATTCGCAACAGGCCTCATAAATGCGGGAGATTTCTCGGCTTCGCTCAGATCATGACAGGCGCGCGTTTCTAACCGTAAAGCCGTACACCGCAAAAACAACTTGTAACCAAATCTAAAAAATAAAAAAGGAGACTATCATCATGAAATCAACAAGGAAAGTGACAGTGGCAATCTGGGCGGCGGTTTTCGCCGTCCTGCTCGGGGCCGGAGGGGTCGTTTGGGCGGCGTGGAGCGCGAACACAAGCGTCGGCGGGAACTCCGTCGGAACTAAAAACGCGACGCTGACTTCAATCGGCGGCACGGCGTTCGCGGTAACCGATTTGATCCCCTACGACCAGCCCGAGGGCGTGACGGGCGCGAAATTCGCCGCCAAGGCGTACACCGTGACAGTCGGCGAGGACGCGGAGACGGTCAAGTTGACGGTCGTGAATTTGGCCAATTCGGACAGCCTCGCGCTGTATTACAAGGTAACGGATACGGCTCTGACCGTTGCGCCGTCGGACACGGACGGTTGGACGCTGCTCGCGAACGGAGACCTCGCGGGCGCGGGGAATATCACGGCGACCGCGACGGTTTACGTCAACGTGATTCTCGTTTCCGCGAATCCCGCCGACGGCGGCAAGGTTGCGACGTTTGATTTGAATTTGGCGGCCGTCGTTGAATAAAGGATTAGAGAATGATCATGCAAGATGGTCGGATTGAGGACTTTGCGCAATCGGTGGGAGATTTCTCGACTGCGCTCGAAATGACATGGGCTTGCGCAATCGGAATGACATGGGTTTGCGCGTTCGGAATGAGAGAGGAAAGCGCGGGGCGTTCCTGTGTATGGTAGAGATTGCCGCGTCGCGCTTTGCGCTCCTCGCAATGACAAACGGGGCGTTTCGTGTTCCCGCACAAGGACAAAGGATGCGAAACGCATCCCGCACAAGGACAAATTATTGACTAATGATAAATGATAAATTGTTGACCTGTCGAAAAAGAGATGTCCGGCATGATTTATGTTTCTTGCCCACAGGCAACGCCGATTTAACGAGACCTATCCGAAATTAATCATTAATCATTCGTCATTCGCAACAAGTCTAACGACAAACGGACATTTTTCTCAAATACGGGAGGTCAAAATGAAAAGTTTATCCATCATGAAAGGCCGCAAATATCTTGCCTTGGGCGTTGCGTTGGTTTTTATGCTCGCGGGCGGCGGGCTTTTGCGGGCGTTCGCCGCTTGGGTCGCCCCGCGCAGCGTGCTGAATCACTCGATCGGCACGGGGACATACGGCTCCTATCAATTAAATGATACGGGCGAGGTAACGCTGGGGCTTGACGGGCGGCTCGTTTGGGACGCCGTTACGACGAAGGCGGGCGGCGTGGGCGCGGACGGTTACGAGGTAACGGTACATAACGACGACGACGGCGCGGAGACGGGCGGCGACATTGTGGAAACCGTCGCGGGCGCGGCCTATGAGCCGTATGCCTTGCCGGACGGCACCTATACCGCCACGGTCAAAGCCGCGCATACAAGCCCGTGGGTGGAGGATTCCGCCGTCGTTTCCGCGCCGATCAATTTCAAGGTCGAGCATATCGCAAGTTATACGGCGGCGGACATCGATACAACAAGCGGCAAATTCGAAACGGGGCAGGAGGGCTTGACGGCGGCTTATAACGGCGAAACGGGCTTGACCAAACTCAACGCGGGGAACAACGCGGGCTGGGGCTCGATTCAGACGAAAGCGGAGGCCGCCATACCCGCGCTGAATATGAGCAAAAACCCGCTTGTCGTCCTGCATACCGAGGGCGCGGACGGCGGCTATTATTTCAACTTCAAATACGACGGGTTGAGCGGCTATCAGCCCGCGCTCGGCGATACCTATACGGGTAGCGTTTGGCAGGGCAGCCGCACTGCGGTAATCAACGCCAACCGAATCGTGAGCGATCCGAACCCGTTGACTGTGCCGGTTACAAATTTTCATTTCCAACTCGGCGCGACAGCGCGGGTCAGCAACAACATCTACAATGGGAACAACGTAATTTCGTATGTGTATTTAAGCGGAATCGACGTCGTATATATCAATCTCTATACGCCGCCGCCCGCCGCCGTAAAACTCGACGCGCCGACGCTGAACAAGTCGGGCGCGGCGGTACTCGTCGCGCCGCCCGAAAACAAATATATCGACGCGGACATTGTGTACGATATAACCGTTACGGACGACAGCACAACGGCGGAAGTCGTTTCCTATGAGGACACAACGGCTACGACGGTCAATTTGGCGGCTCTGCCGCTTGTTTCGGGCAAAACGTATACGGTTTCCGTTACGGCTAAACCCGTGGACGGGCAGGATTACCATACCGAGTCCGACCCCGCAGAGTTGCGGTTTGGATATACCGAAAAATGCGTGATTACGGACTTTACGAGCATTGCGTACTCGCGGCGCGACGGCGGCGGAATATTTGCATCGGTTGACGAGAAAGGTATAACATACTATTGCGGGAACGGCGGTTATATAGTGGGAGCGTTGCATATCGACGTGACGGGCATAGAGTTGACGGCCGATTCGGCGGTCATTCATAAATTAAGCGAGGTCGTTCTCGCTAACGGCGCGACGCAAGCGCGGTATATTCATGGCTTTATAAAGGACACGGGGGGCGCGAGGGATGCCGTCGAAATGCCCGTATCGCCCGGGGAAATTATCGCGGATCCGGTGTTCGCGCCGAATACCGCCAACTTCCAAGGGACATATGTTATCAACAATATGCTGTACGTAGCGTCCGGAATGGGCGGCGACGCTTACGACCGCGCTATCATTCTCGAAAGCCTCGCAATCGCCGATTACGCGCTGCTGCCGAACGGCTTGACCGTAAGCCCGGCAAGCGCGGAGTTCGATAAGAACGCGCCGGAGGATTTAGAGTTTACGCTGGCGTTCACGCATGGGGCGGCGGCGCAAAAGGTCTCGAACGGGGCGGCCGTACTGAACGCGGGTACGGACTACGTCGTGGACGGCGACGCGCTGACGCTGAAAAAAGAGTATATGGCGACGCTGCCTTTCGGCTTGAATACCGTGCGGGTCACCGATACGCGGGGCTATGCGGCCGACATCGCTTTGACCGTGACCACGTCCGCGGAGTCCGAGCAGTTCGACGCGCCGATTGCGCAATTTGACAGTGCAGACGGCACGTTTAAATGGAGCGCGGTGGACGACGCTTTTAGCGGGTACGAGATAGAGGCCTATTTGTTGAGCGATTGGGGCGACGATTTGAGCGAGGCCA
This sequence comes from Clostridiales bacterium, assembly GCA_031263605.1. Classification (GTDB taxonomy): domain Bacteria; phylum Bacillota; class Clostridia; order Christensenellales; family DUVY01; genus BNZQ01. The sequence continues at coordinate 28,348 of JAISFM010000134.1, forward strand.
CGCCCGTTAAAACCGCCGATACAAAGGCCAACGCGAACGGAACGCCGTTTAACGCGACTTCGTGGGTCGTTGCCGCCGATAATTTGACTACGGGCAAGTATGCGGCGCGGGTACGCGCGGCGGAGGTTTTACCCGCCTATACCGCGTCCGAATGGTCGGATTTCGTATATCTCGATATTACGCGGGACGTATTTTGGGACGCGCAGGAAATTCCCACCGTATTCGACGGGGCCGTCGGGGGTTACAATACAGAAACGGGCGCGCAACATGCGGCGGCAACCTACGATTCGGAGAGCGGAGTTGTGCGGATTGCGCCTTCCCGAGACGGTTGGGGGATTCTTGCTTCGCCGCAAATTACACTCGATATAAACGCAAGTTTGTATGTCGGCTATCATGCGGTCGAGGTTGTTTCCGGCGCAAATTGGAGCGACAATGTGTTTACCACATGGAGCAATTACTTTGGCAACAAGATCCAAAACGCGGAACCCATCCCCAAATCTTTGTGTGGGACGCAGTGGGATGCGGGCGTACAGGGGAACGGACAGACGGTCAGAGTATGTATCCTTGTACAGGGAGCCAATAATGCAGGGTACACGGCTTTCCGCGGCATGGGCGTTTACCATATTACCGAGTATACGGCGCAACAGGTTTAATGCGCGAAACGCGGCTTTATTGGTAGAGATTGCCGCATCGCGCTTCACGCTCCTCGCAATGACCAGGCCGTGTTTTATGAGCAATGCGGTGGTGCATTCGCAATCGGAATGAGAGAGAGGAAAGCGCGCGGGGCGTCCTGTGGTTGGTAGAGATTGCCGCGTCGCGCTTTGCGCTCCTCGCAATGACCGGCGGCAACGCCGCTTGTCTACTCCCCGCAATGACAGGTCTTGCCGTGTTTTATGGGCAGTGCGGTGGTGCATGGGATTGCGCAATCGGTGGGAGATTTCTCGGCTTCGCTCGAAATAACAGGGTGTGCGCATAACGGCACTATCCGGAAACAATTCCAGAATAACGGGAGGACGGCGCGGAATGATTTTGGCGCGGAAACTAAAAAAGATTTTTGCGGTGTTGTTCGCCGCGTGCTTGTGCGCGGCGGCCGCTTGCGCCGCTCCGGTTGCGGGGACGGACGGGGGCGGGGGCGCGCCCGTTGTTGCGACGTTGGCGGCCGGCGACGGGGCGTTCGAGTACGGCATCGATTTGGCCTACGGGCGGTGGGCGGCGGCCAGCGGCTGGCAGTCGGGCAGCAACCTGTACCCCGAAAAAGCAACCGACGGCGACACGGAAACGCGGTGGGGCGACGGGAACAACGCCGACGGCTGGATCTATGTCGATTTGGGCGCGCGCGAGAAAATCAAAAAGGTACGTTTGAAATGGGAAGCGAGCCACGCCACGCGGTACCTCGTGCAGGTCGGGAACGACCCGTCCGCGTGGACGACCGTCGTCACGGTGGACAACGCCTCGGCGGCGCAAAGCGAATGGCAATATCAGACTATCGTGTTCGACGCGGTAACCGAGGCGCAGTTTGTCAAAATCCAAGTCGCGTCTAAATCGCATACCAATTACGGCGTGTCTATACACGACTTCGAGGTGTACGGTCCGAAAAACCCGACGGCGGCGACGGCCGTCGCCTCGTCGGCGGCGCGGGGCGTTTCGTTTTCGGCCGATAAAGCGACGGACGGCGACGCGAAGTCCTTTTTCGGCGCGGCGTTCAACGGAAATATGACGGCGGGCGCCGCGCCCTATATCTATACCGACGACGAGGCTTACCTTATCGCCGACCTCGGCGCGGAGCGGGAAATCGACGACATCAAAATCCGCTGGGGGCTGTGCTTCGCGCGTAAATACGAGGTCTTTGTTTCCGCGGGCGAGGCGGCGCGGGACGGGGGCGGCTGGAAGTCGGTCTATAAAACGGAGGCGTCCCTCGGCGAGGTCGAGGACCTGCCGATCGAGCGTCAAGTTGTCCGTTATATCAAAGTTGAACTGATTCAGCGCGAGGTCAACGAGCGGTACAAGGGCAATCCGGACGGTCGGGGCGGCGGGTATTTGGCCGACCACCGCGAGATGAAATTGTTCCCATGGAAAACGGGGTACGAAATCCGGTCGTTGGAGGCGTGGGATTGGGCGGCGGTTGCGGCCGTGCCCGTCGGGCGGACGATGGAATTTGCAAAGGACGCGCCCGCTTGGACGCATATGAGCAATATCGCCCTCAACCCCGAGGGTTTGGTTTTGGCTCCCGTGGGCTATCCGACGCAAGCGAAGGGCTTGGGCGAGGCCGACTTCAACAATAAAAACGTGCCGGGGTTCGAGTCCTACGCGACCTATAATCCGGCGGTCATCGTGGACGATACGGGCGTGTTCCGCATGATATACCGCGCCGAACTGCCCTATAATCTGGACGATTACCACGGGGGGAGCGGGCGGCCGGCCTACGCGCACGTGTCCACGCTCGCCTATGCGTACAGCGCGGACGGCGTGCATTTTACGCGGGGCGGCGATAGGCCCGTGGTCACGCCCAACATTCCGGCCGCGCGGTGGGGCGGCACCGAGGACCCGCGCATGTTCCGCGTGCGCGACGCGGCGGGCGCGCCGACCTATTACATCACCTTTACGATGTACGACGGCTCCAACGTCCGCGAGGGCATGGTCAAGACGGCCGACTTCGAGACGTACGGCGACATCATCGTTTTCGCGGGGACGGCGACGGGCATGAAAAGCGGCACCTTTGTGGTCGACCCGCAGGGCGACGCGGTGTTGATAGACGACCCGCGCCCCGGCAAATCCGGCAAGGTCTATGTTTGTATTATGAAAGACGGCGGCGCGTGCTTTATCGGCTTTACCAAAAACGTGGAGTCGATCGCCCCGTCCGACATCGTCCGGTTGGACGGCGACGACGCGAACAGCATCGAGAAAAACGGCGGCTTGGACAGTTCCGCCAATATGGAGAGAGTGACGAGGGACAACGAGTCGTGCGTCGCCCTGACCAATATTTACGGTCCCGACGACAAGGACATCGTCCTTATGTACGGCGGCACGCGGCTGAGCGACGGCGATTTGCAGTACCGGCAGGACGGCGTTTCGGGCGGGTGGTTTTACGGCTTGGGGCTGGCGCGGATTTCCAAGGCTAATCCGTTCGAGTTGCTGCACCCGAATAAGCGCGATTTGTTCGAGCCGTTCATGTACCCGACCGACACCAATAAAATCGACAGCGCGCTGTTCGTCAAGTGCATGTTCGCCGATACGATGATCCGGCACAAGGACAAATGGTATTTTTACTACGGCGCGGGGGATATGTACGTAGGCCTTGCCACGTCCAACGCCTCTTTCAGCGCGGCCGCGTCCGATTATACCGCGTCGGGCGGGACGGTGACGGCCTCCGTCTTGGCGCAAAACCGCCGTTACGACGGCGACAAGTCCGATATGCGCGTCCGATACGTTTACGAGGTCTACGGCGTGGACGGCGCGTTGCTGGACGAGGGCGGGGACTTTTTCGACATCGGGCATTTCACGCATGCGGCGGACGGAATCTATTCGCGCGGCCAATCGATCTCCATCGATATACCCGCGCCGCAAGCCGCGCCGTATTATGTCGCGACGTATTTAACGGATATGAACGGCAAACTTCTGAACCAAAAGTCGTATTACGCGGCCATGGGCGGCGCAACGTCGTTCGGGGCGTGGAGTTAAGGAGGGCGGGCGCATGGTTAAAATCGGCAGGAAAACTTTTATCGGCCTTATCGCCGCCGCGCTTGTCCTTGTCAATGCGGCTTGCGCGGTGTTTTTGGGCTTGGCCGTCGCCGCCAAACAGGACGGCGGCGGGGCGGCGCAAGCGGAAATCCAACTCGATACCCCCGCCGGCCTGTCTTATGCGGGCGGGACGCTGACGTGGGGCGCGGTCGCGAACGCGGGCGGCTACGTCGTTCGGGTGAACGGCGCGGAACGGGCGGTTCCCGATAACGGTTACGCTTTTTCGGACGCCGAGTTCGGGACGTTCAAGGTATACGTGAAAGCGAAAGGCGACGGCGCGCGATACGCGGATTCGCCGTGGTGCGCGGCCTATACGGTTGAAAAACCCGCCGCGCCGACAGCGTTGGGCGCGCCCGAAAGCCCGGCCTTCGGCGGCGGCGTGCTGGTGTGGGGCGCGGTGCCGGGCGCGGACGGCTATGTCGTGGAAATCGGCCCCGCGGACGGCGAAAAGGTTGAGTACGGGGCGGGCGCGGCGTATTATTTGATAGCGGCGGCCGGCTCCGGGGTTTTACAGGCGCGGGTCAAGGCCGTCGGCGACGGGATTGCCTTCACCGATTCGGACTGGTGCGCCCCGATACAATTCGACGCGGGGGACGGCGCGGCGGGGACGGAAAAGAAAATTTTGGGCGCGCCCCGCTATTTCCGGTACGACGCGGCCGCGCAGGCCTTGAAATGGGAGAGCGTCCCTTTCGCGTCGAACTATACGCTGATTGTGGGCGGCGGGGAAGCGGTTACGCTGCATAAATCCGCGACGCGGTACGACGCGTCGGCTTACGGCGCGGCCTTTGCCGCCTCGCTCGTCGCGGGCGGCGACGGCGAGGTTTATTTGGATTCGGACGCGGCTCGGGTCACAGTCGCGCCCGTGACTGTCGCGGAGATTTCGACCGAGGCGCAACTGCGGGCGATCGCGCCGTCCGGCTCGTATAAATTGACGGCGGACATCGCGCTGACCGCCGAATGGACGCCGATCGACTTTTTCGGGACATTCGACGGCGGCGGCAGGACGATTAGCGGTATCTCGATTCGTTCGGATGCGGAAAACGTCGGGTTCTTTAACGCGGTCATCGACGGCGCGGTCAAGGATTTGACGCTGACGGGCGTGACTATCGCCGCCGAACGCGCGAACGGCTCCGGCTATTTGGGCGGCCTCGCGGGGCGCGCCGAAAACTTCACATTCACAAATTGTTCGGTTACGGCCGTCATCAACGCGGCGAATTACAACGTAGGCGGTTTTGTGGGCTTAATCGCCAATACGTCCGACGGCGAGGTTTCCGCGCGAATCGACAAATGCTTTGCCGACGCGCAAATCGCCGCGACGGGCGGCGGCTACGCGGCGGGCTTCGCCGCTCTGGTTACGACCAACGCGGCCGTCGTTACGCGCTCCGGCGCGGTGGGCTCCGTGACGGGCGCGGCCTTGTGCGTCGGCGGCTTTATCGGGTATCTGGGCTACAGCGCGGTCGAAAACTGCTACGCGCGGGTCAATCTTTCGACGGGCGCGCGGTATGCGTCGGCGGGCGGCTTTATCGCCGAGGCCGAGGGGCGCAACGCGACGGTCAAAGCCTCGTACTGCGCGGGCGACGCGGCTTTGAGCGGCGCGGACGCGGTCGGCGGGGGCTTTGCCGGAATCGCGCCCACGGGCTCCTACGGCGGCAATATCTTTGCCGATTGTTATTACGACGGCACCGTTTACACGCTGAACGGCGGCAAAATCGGCAACCCCAACGCCAACGCGGGCGGGATTACGGCGTCCGCCGACTTGAAAAGCGGCTCGCTGCCGGCGGGGTTCAGCGCGGCGGTTTGGGACGCGGCGGCGGGGGCTTATCCGACATTGAAATGAGGAGCGGCCGCTCCCGAAAAACGGGAGTGTGCAAACCGCGTTGCTCATAAACAACGGCAAGTCTGATGACGGCGGGCAGCGCGTTCGGAATGAGAGAGTAAAGCGCGGGGCTTTCCTCTGTTCGGTAGAGATTGCCGCGTCGCGCTTCCGCGCTCCTCGCAACAAGTCTAATGACAACAGGGGCGTTTCGCCTCGAAAAGACACGCAAGGCCGCCGCAAGTTAATTTCGCAACAAGTCTAATGACCGCATATTCATTTCGCTGCAAGTCTAATGACCGGCAGCAACGCTGTTTGGACACTTCCCGAAAATTTCTAAAACCCGAAAAAACCCGTAAAGAGGTTCGTATGAAAAGAAAGAAATTTTTACCGATACTCGCGCTGATCCTTGTGTGGGCGGCGGCGGCCGCGCTCGCGGCGTGCTCCCCGCGCGAGGAGATCGATTACCGCGAGGAAACCGTCGCGCGGACGCCGCTCGCCGCGCCCGAAAACGCGCGTATGGACGGCGAGGCCTTGAAATGGGAGGCCGTCGAAAACGCGGCGGGCTATACGGTCGCCTACCTCTGCGAGGAGGAGGAAAACCCCGCCGCCGTCGAGGTTTCGGCGGGCGGCACGGAATACGCTTTTTCTTTGAGCGAGCCGGGCGTGTATTCGGCGAGGGTGCGCGCGACGGCCGCCGCCGACAGTTTTTATTCCCGCTCGCCGTGGTCGGATTGGATTCCGTTCCGCTATGTCGGCGCGTTCAGGCTGCCCGCGCCCGCGAATTTAACCTATGAGGGCGACACGGTTTCGTGGCCGGCCGTCGAGAACGCGGCCGTTTACGAAGTCCGCGTAAACGCCGCCGCCGCCGTCCGCGTTTCGGCGACCGAGTACACCGTCCCCGCCGCCGCGCCGGGCGCGGACTATGCCGTCGAGGTGCGCGCGGTGTCCGAGGACAGTTTGTATTACGGCGATTCGGAGTGGGCGTCCCTGACCTTCCGCTTCACCGTGGCCTATGCCGCGCCCGCCAATTTGCGCGTCGGCGGCGACGGCTTTGCCCGTTGGGACGAAACGGAGTATTTGACGGAGGGCTATACCGCGTCGGTTCGGCAGTTGCCGGACGGCGCGCCCGCGACGGGCGCGGCGGAGGCGGCCCTGTACGACGTGACCCTTTTGCCGACCGGCGACTATGCGCTGAAAGTCATGGTCAACGGGGGCGCGGACGGCGTGACCGCTTCGTCCTATACCGAGGAAATCAAATTCCGCGTTACCCAATTCAGGTCGTGGGACGCCGCCGGCATCGTGTCCGAGTTTACGTCGTGGAACAAATGCACCGCGGCGGCGGTCGGGGATTACGCGAGTTTGCGCTGCGAGGAGGGTTGGGGCGGGCTTGTGTCGCCCGCGCTCACGGTCAATTACGAGTTGCGTCCGGTACTCGTTACCGAATACCTGTCGGTGCCGTTCGGCTATATGGGCAACTTCTATTTGGGGGGCGGGCTGTATATTTACGCGCCCGATATTCGCGGCCCGTTCGGCGCGCTGTCCGTCCACTCCGATATGGCGCGCTATATGGACGGCGCGATTCCCTCCGCCACGGGGGTCGTTTCGGGCGTGAGTTTTTCCATCGGCTTTACGTACGCGCCCGTGGGCGCGCCCACGCGCGAGGTCGCGCAGGTCAAAAATGTGCGCATCGTGTACGTGACGGAAATCCCCGAAATCCCCGACGAGTTGCAGGATCTTTCCGCGCCGTCGGATTTGCAGTTCAACGGGTTGAATTTGTCCTGGCGCGCCTCGCCCGGCAACGCCGCGTATACGCCGACCTATACCCTCGAAATTCTGAAACATAACGGCACGGATTATGTGACGGCGGAGACACTGAACGCCTATCCGTACACGTCCTATAACCTCGGCGATTTGCCCGGCTTTTCGCCGGGGCGGTATTCGTTCCGCGTGACGGCCGACGGGGACGGCGCGTACTTCTCGGATTCGCAGTCCGCGCGGGCGGCCAATATGAACGTGGCGGTGACGGCCTTGGATTTAGCAACCATCGCGGCGAGCGCGGCCAACGGGATAGGCGTAGCCGTTCCGAACAGGGTTTTTGAGGACGGGAAGTTAAAATTGACCCTCGCGTCCGGCTACGGGACGATCAAATATACCGCGCCGACGGCTATCGACGTGCGGAACTCGTATTTGACGATAGACTTCGACTCGATAACCGGCGGGAATTACTATATACGGCTGCCGGAGGCGGGCGGCAACGCGGGCAACGTCAACACCATCGTGTCGGGTGACAGCAGCGTGACGGGGCCGTGCAACTGGAAATTGACGGACGTGCCCGCGCTTGCCGACGCGACGGGGACGAAATCGTTCGATCTGCATTTGGGGATCAGCGGCAGCAACATGACCTGCTACATCTCGAAAATCGCGTTCGTCACGGTCGCGCCCGCCTGATTTTAATGATTAATGACTAATGATTAATTGTTGACCTGTCGGGAAAGGGGCTTGGGTATGATTTATGTTTCTTGCCCACAGGCAATGCCGATTTAACGATTAATGAGGGAGTGTACAAACAGCATGGAACATAAACTCGGGTTGGCCTTGCGCAAAGGACAGCGGTAAGCGTCTGACGTGACAATCTCTATATAAAAAGGGGCGTTTCGTGTTTGGTAGAGATTGCCGCGTCGCGCTTCGCGCTTCTCGCAATGACCGGTAGCAATGCGGTTTGTACACTCCCATAAAGGATTAATTAATGATAAATGATTAATTTCGGATAGGGTTCGTTAAGGCGGCGTTTCCGGTGGGCAAGAAACGCAAAGCATACCCAATGCCCCTTTTCCCGACAGGTCAACAATTTTGCATTCTGCATTGAATAATGCCTGTGGGCAAGAAACAAAGAGCATACCCAAAGTTTCTTGTTCGACAGGCCAACAATTAATCATTTATCATTAGTCATTAATCATTAATTAATCATTAACTATAATACGAGGGCTTTGGCAAACGGATGGAAATAATGAATAGGAAATATACCGTGTTTTTATTGAAAACGAGGGCGGCGGCTTTGGCTATTTTGCTGACGGGGTCGCTTTGCTTTTTCGGCGGCTGCGCTCCTTTCGGCGACCGGCGGGAAACGGGCGGGCAAAACGCCGGATATACGGCGGTCGATACGGGCGCGGCGGGGCTTTCCGATTCGGGAACCGGCGACGACAACGCCGCCGTCCCGATCGACGTGTACGTCTTGGCGGGGCAGAGCAATATGGCGGGGACTTCGCGCGTGAGTTCGCTGCCCGAAAAATACCGCAGGACGTACCCGTCCGTCAAGTATTACAACGGCGGCGACACGGGCGAGGGCGGTACCGTGCCGCGCAATCAATGGCACACCGTGAGGCCCGACGGGAACCGTTATTACCCGTACAACAATGAAACGTACTGGTTCGGCCCCGAACTCGGCATGGCGGAGGTTTTGCAGAATAAGGACGGCGAGATCGCTTTCATCAAATACGCTTACGGCGGCACCGGGATATACCAGCACCCCGGGCTGAACAACAAGCCCGCCTCAATGGGGCTGAACCGCGACAACTGGCACGGGCCTTGGGACGGCGTTCAGGGCAGGTGGGACGACCCCGACCTGCAAAACGCCGCCAATCCGATGGGCAAACTATATTGCCAACTGCTCGACACCGTGGAGGAAGCGTCCGCGAAATTGCGCGGCGACGGGTACGCGCCCGTCATTCGGGGATTTGCGTGGATGCAGGGCGAAACGGACGGCGAAATCCAATTCAACGGCGGCAACGGCGACCACCGCGCGGCGGACGTGTACGAACACAATCTGACGGAGTTTTTCAACGCGGTGCGCGCCGAATTGGGCGCGCCGGAATTGCCGATCGTGTTCGGCGAGATATACGAATACAGCGCGTCGGTCGTCGAGGTGCGGAAAATCGTGGCCGCGCAGAGGGCGGTCGGCAATCTCCCCGACAATTATTTGGTCGAAACGGGGGATTTGGTCATCGACGGCTCGATAGACACGTGGCATTGGAACGGCTTGTCGGAATGGGTATTGGGCATCCGGTTCGGCGAGGAATTGTACAAGGCCGCGCGCGACATCAACAACGCCTATGACGACGGGTATACCGAGTAGCAGGGTACGCGGCCGGGTGTGAAAACCCCTTGCCGTTCCGCTCGCGCCGGCCGTTAAACTTGCAGCGGAATTGCGCCGGATTTTTGCGGAAAACAAAGATAGAAATTGAGGATTGCGGCAACGCTACTATCGAAATTTTTATCAAAGTTTGCCGTAAAAAGACGCGCAAGGCCGCCGCAGGTTGATTTCCCCGCAAGCCTGTTGCGGAGAGCGCGGCGCGGCAATCTCTGTAAAAAAACAGAAACTAAATGAAAATGAAAATGAAAAAGAAATACGGAAGCCTTTTATTATTCGCGCTTGCGTTCGCGCTGTCGTTCGCGCTTTCCGCTTGCGGCGGCGTCGTTCGGCGAACCGAAACGGTTTATGTGCCGGGCGCGGACGGCGAGCCGGAGCAAGCGGCGGCGGGGACGGTCTTCGGGACGGTGACGTGTTTAGGGGAGCCGGTTGCCGGCGTGGCCGTGACGCTGGGGGCGAAGACGGTTTTAAGCACGCGCGCGGGGCGGTACTCGATTCGCGATGCGGCGGCCGCGGATGGAAAGGCCGTTTTTTCCAAAGAGGGGTATTTCGATTGCAGGCGCGCCTTGAAAACGGCGGATTTTACGGACGGGACCGCTCGGATAGACGTTGAATTGACGCGGGAGGCGTCGATTTCCGGCGTCGCCGTCGATTGGGCCGGCGCGCCCGTGCAGGGCGTCGAGGTCTTGTCGGGCGGGCAAAGGACGCTGACCGGAATCGACGGGAAATACGTTTTAAGCGGCGTTACGGCATCCGACGGGATCGTGGCCTTTTCCAAAGCGGGCTACGGCTCCGTGACGCAACTGGTCCGCGCCGAGTGGTTTGACGGCTCCGCGGCCGCGACGGGCTTGGAAATCCTGATGCACCGCACGGCCGTCATCCGCGGGCGGGTTTCCGATACGTCGGGGTTGCCGGTCGGGGGCGTAGCCGTCGCCTGCGGCTCGGTCTCCGCCGTCACGGACGAATACGGCTACTATATTTTGCCGGGCGTTTATCCCGAAAGGAATTACACGCTCGCCCAATTCAACGTCGAATTTAAAAAGGGCGGCACGGTTCGGGTATACAGGGTCTACCTCGACGCGTATCTGGACCGCTCCGACTATGAAATCGACATGTTTATCGAAAACTTTTGAAAGGCGGGGCGGCGCGCCGCTCCCCGAAAAGAATGTATGAAAAGAAAGATTTGCGTTTTACCGATCCTTATTTTCGCCCTGTTCCTCGCCGCTTGCGGCGGCGTCGTCCGGCGAACCGAAACGGTCTATGTGCCGGGCGGCGATTACGAGCCGGAACAGGCGGCGGGCGTACTGACGGGGCGCGCGACTTATTTGGGCGAGCCGGTTTCCGGCGTTACCGTCACGGCCGGGGGCAAAACCGCCGTCAGCAACCGCTCCGGCGTATATGCCTTGCGCAGCGCGGAGTTGGCGGACGGAGAGATTCTCTTTCATAAGGACGGGTATATCGACGCGCGCAAAACGGCGACGAAAGCGGATTTTGCGGGCGGCGCGGCCGTAAACGCGGAAATGATCAAGATTATCCCGCAAATCCCCAACGGGACGGACGCCAAAGTCAATCTGTACGGCCGCACCGTTTACCAACGGAGCGACGGGGCGGACGAGTTTTTCAACGTCGCGGCGGGTTTCGAGGTCGCTTTTTACGGCACGGAACTGACGGCGGAAACGCGCACCCTCGCGCACAAGCGAATCAATCAGAACTATACGATGCACACCACGTGGCGCGTGCTGGTGGACGGCTCGACCGACCCCGATTTGCCCTCCCTCGACACAAAAAGTTGGATGTTCGAGGAGCAGACGATCGTGTCGGGGCTGCCCTTGGGGGTTCATACCGTCAAGGTCATGAAGTCCGACGACCCGCTGGTTTCCTCGTGCCTCGTGCGCAATTACCGCACCGACGGCGCGTTTTTGCCCGCGCCCGAAAAGCCCGCTTTGAAAATCGAGGCGTTCGGCGATTCGATCACGTCGGGCGGCGACAACCTGCTGGGGTGGCGGGGACATCCGTCGAACAGCGAGGACGTCGTGCCGCACAACAGCAACGGCGCGGCGACTTATATCACCTATGCCGCGCTGAATTTGGGCGCGCAGTTGAACGTCATGTCGGAGGTCGGCATTTGCCTTACCCAAACGGCTTTCGGCCAAACGAAAGCGATCGAAAGGATATACGGTCAAATCAGCCCCGAAAACGCCGCGCCGTGGGACATGACGAAATACATTCCCGATATCGTCGTCGTCGGCTTGGGCACCAACGACCAAAACGGCAATATGGCGGACTTTGTTTCTTCCTATAAAACGTTTATCAAGAATTTGGCGGCGGTTTACGGCAAGGGCACGGTTTTTGTCTTGGTTCACGGCTTTTGGGACGGCAGGCACATTGACGGACAATTCGTCGCGAGCGATGATTTGCAGGCTAAAATACAAGAGGTCGCGGACGATTTGAAAGCCGACGGTTACGACATGCACCGCGTGCGCTTCGAGCATTGCCCCGTCCTGCACCCCGACGTGGGAGGCCACAAGGACGCCGGCGACCGGTTGACCGCTTATTTAAAGGGTTTGGGGTATTAGGCGGCGTCGGCCGTAGGTATAACGAGCGCGGGAAAACGGTGTTGCAATCTCTTATATAAAAAGGGGCGTTTCGTGTTTTGTAGGGATTGCCGCGTCGCGCTTCGCGCTCCACGCAATGACAAAAGCAGTGCACAGTGCACAGTCCACAGTTTCGGTCGGGGACGTTTGCGCGCGGGGCGTTCCTGTGTTTGGTAGAGATTGCCGCGTCGCGCTTTCGCGCTCCTCGCAATGACTTGCCGTGTTTATGAGCAATGCGGTTTAACGCTCCCTAACGGCGCAAAAAGAGTTTTAATCGCCGTTGGAGGTTATGGCCGACACTATCCGGCACCCGTTTCACTTTTTTTGGATTGCTTGCGTTTATTGAAAAAATAAGTTTGGATAGGGATTGACCCGCGGGATAAAAGCGCGCTATACTGGCGCGTATGAAAAGAAACTCCTTTTTTTATTTTATTGTGATTCTGCTGGTTGCGGTTTTTACCGCGCTTTCGGGCTGCGTCCCCAACGCGTTGCCGAGCGGCCGGGAGACGGCGGGCGGGCAAACCGAGGCCGGAAACGAACAAACCGCGGACGGCGGCGGGCAAACCGGGAACGGGAACGGACAAACCGCGGACGGCGGCGGGCAGGTCGGGAACGGGCAAACCGATAACGGGGGCGGGCAGACCGAAACGGCCGACGGGGGGCGGGGGTTTTTCGCGGGCGTGCGGTCGGCGGGCGTCGCCGTCGGCGGCAAGGAGTATCCGCTGTACGATCTCGACGGGATCGATAAGGCCGAGGTTCGGGTTACGGCGGTCAATCAGGCGGACGGATCCGAAATCGGGGGACGGTTGAACGCGGCGGGAGAATTTACGGCCGATTTGCCCGTGGGCGCGTATACCGTCCGTTATGAGTACGGCGGCAATGTGTACGAGGATCGGAATGTCGCGGTCGTCGAGGGGCAAAGGACCGAGTACGCCGGCAGGGTCAGCCTTGCCGCGCTGGGCGGCACCGTCGTTGCGCCCCGAACGGGCGGCGGGGCGGCGGCCGACCGCAGTTTTCAGGCGGGGAGCGATTTGGCGGACGCGGGGGGAAATTGGAATCTGTTGGGCGGGCGGCGGGACGCGGTGCGGGTCGAAACGTATACCTACGTTTATCAGCATCAGGTCGTTGGCGACAGGTACTATGTCGAAACCGTCCTCGACCCCGCCGAATACCGGCCGGTCGGCGGCGTCATTTACGGGCAATATATCGCGGGCCTGCTGTTGTCCCACGGCCCCGACTCTTTGAGCGGCGTCAATCCCTACTCCTTTAAAATCATCGCCTCCGTGATCGACAACAAATTGTGCTACGCCTTTACGGGCGCGGGCTGGGGCGTGTCCGGCATGGTCGCGGCGGCCGAACTGTCGGGGATCGCGACGGGCGCGGAGCCGGTCAAATTGGGCGCGGTCCGGGACGGGACGGCCTATTACCTGTTTGTCAACGGCGTTTTCGTCCATCGGTTTTCCTACGCGCATATTACGGGGGCGAGCGGCTTCGGGATCGCCGGAAGTCTGGCGGCCGCCGAATTTACCGGGTTCAATTATTCCGCGCGGCCGGAAACCGTGGACGCGCTGACCGAGTACGCCGAGGCTTCGATCCGCGCTAAAAGCGGCGGCGCGCTTCGGGATATCGACGTTTATTTGATCGCGGGGCAGTCCAACGCCGCCGGCTATTCGGGCTTCGAGCCGATTCGGGGCGCGCTGCTGGACGATAACAAAAACAATCTGACGGGCTTCGGCGGCGTGTACTATTACGGGCGGGGGATCAGCAACGCCAACGCGGCCGCCGATAACGCGACCGATACCGGCGGCATTTTGCAGTTGGCCAAGGCGGGTTTGGGGAATACGGGCAATCATATCGGCCCCGAATTGGGCATGGCCAACGCGCTTTCCGAGGTTTACGGGGACAAACCCGTCGGGCTGATTAAATTGGCCTCGGGCGGCACGTCGCTCTTCGACAATATCGACGGCGAGAACGCCCGCGACGGCAATTGGTGCCCGCCGTCCTATACCGAGGCCGCCGCTATCGCCCCCAAAAGCCCCGAATTGACCGGCGGGCTGTACCGATTGCTTTTGCGTACCGTGGGCGACGCGGCGCGGGCGTACCGCGGCGCGGGCTTCCGTATCCGCGTCAAGGGCCTGTATTGGATGCAGGGCGAGAGCAACCGAGGCAACGCCGCGCTGTATCGGGCGACGATGAAAGTGTTCGTCGCCGATATTCGGAAGGACTTGTCGGTCGTGACGGGCGAAAACCTGTCCGGAATGCCCTTCTTTATCGGCGAGATTTCGCGGACGTATTTTTCCGCCGCCGCCGAGACCGTCGCCGCCAACGAGGCTTTTATCCGGATGCAGAACGCTTTGGCCGCCGAATGCCCGAACGCATATATCGTCCGCTCGTCGGGGTACGACGTAAATCGGTGGGTCGGCGGCGGCGATCAGGTCGTCGGCTCCGATCGGCACCATTGGAGCGGCGCGGACGCTTTCGCGATCGGCAAACTGGTCGGGAGGGCGATGGCCGAATGACTATGTAAGATGGAAGATGGGTTGTCGCGCGTTGCTCGCGCGGGGGACAATCAATCAAAGTCGCGCGTTCCCCTGTTTCCACTGTTGAAAGTTTTTGAAAGGGGTTTGGGGAAAACTTTTTTCAAAAAGTTTTCCCCAAACGTCCGGCGCGGCAATCTCTGTATAAAAAGGCGCGTTTCGTGTTCGGTAGAGATTGCCGCGTCGCGCTTCGCGCTCCTCGCAATGACCCTGCGGGCTTCTCGTCATGACCCTGCGGGCTCCTCGCAAGACCCATGCGGCGCGGTGTGTCTGTATCGGCAGGGTTTGTCCGCTTTCGCGGGCGAGGGGGGCGGAACGGGAGTACAGGAAAAATGGAAAGGGTCGGTTTGAATGAAACTATTTTTTAGAAAAGACTTGATTTGCATATCGCCCTACCGTATACTTATTCAAACGGACATTTTTCTTTGAGGAAGCCCGTCGGGTAAGCCCGTCAAAAGAAAATAGTCCGGCCAAAAAAGAAATATCGGATAAGATGTCCGTATTGGGTCAAGTACACGATAGTCCGCTACGGCGGAAAGCATTCAATTACATAAAAAGTATTGTTACGCGCTTTCGGAGCGGTGAAAAAGATGAAGAGGTATTATAAGTTTTTTGTTCTTGCGGTCGCCGCGCTGGTTTGCGCGGCGGCTTTCGGCGGCTGCCGAGGGGAAAAGGCGCGTCCCGAAATCACCGTCGAACAAACCGCGCTGGTCTGCGGGACGGGGGGCGGCGTGACTCTGCCCGCCGCAAGCGCGACGGACGCTAAATACGGCGACATTTCCTCGTCCGTCAAGGTCAGGGTAATCAAGGACGGCGAAACGGCGGCCGCGTTCGACAACGGCGGCGCGGAAAACTTTTTTGCGCCGGCGGACGCGGGCGTTTATGTCGCCGAATATTCGGTCGTCAACAAGGATAAGGCGCAAGGCGATAAAAAGACCGTCAATATCAGCGTGTACGACGCGGGGAACGGCGCGGCGGTTTTAAGCAAGCCCGTTATCGACGTGGACGCGCTGGCGGTCACCGCGATCGGCGGCGGCCCCGTGGCTCTGAAAACGGCGCGGGGGCGGGGCGTAAACGGCGGCGATTTGTCCGCCGCAATCGTTGCGAAGGTGATCGGTTCGGACGGCGCGGAAAAATACGCCGGCGCGGTCGGCGGCGTATCCGGCTTGACGGACGGCACCTATCGGGTCGTCTATACGTTAGAGGAAGGCGGTTTGCGGGCCGACCCCAAAGGGTATGTTTTGACGGTGGCGGGCGCGGCGCGGAAAAAGCCGATTCTGACCGCGCCGTCTATGCCCGAAACGGTGTATGTCGGGCAGCCTCTGACGGTTTCAACCGCCAACGCCTATGACGCGGACGAGGGCGATTTGAGCGGCCGGGTGAAATTCAAAATCGTGGGCGGGTCGGACAATACGGTCAGGGATTGGACGGCGGCCGCGTCCCCGCAAACGCATGGCTTTGACGAGGCGGGGCGGTACAGGGTGGTCTATGCGGCGGAAAACTCGGCCGGGCTGCCCGCCGACGAACGGGGCTATGACGTGGAAGCCCGCCCGGTGGGGACGGCGGGGGAAACGCCGGCGGTTGACGGCTTGACGGACGACGAGGCGTACCTCGGCATACCCGCGTACCGCTTCGGTTTGAGCGGGACCGTCGCGTACAGGTTCGCGCCTACCGCAAACGGCCTGTATATCGGCGCGGACGTAAAGGACGGGGCGTTGATTCGGGGCAGGGGCGCGGACGCGAAGGAAGCCCGCCTCAACACGGGGGACGGGCTGGACTTTATGTTCGACCCCGCCGACTCCGGCAAGGACTATATCAACCAAAGCGCGAACTGCTTCCGTATCCGCGTGGGGATTACGGGAGCCGATACGTTTGAATACAGTACGTATGTTTCGCAAACGAACGACCAATGGCTGGCCGAAGGCGGCTCGCCGCGAATCGATATGTCGGGCGCGGCGGGCGGCGGCGGCGCGGGCTGTATCCGCGTCAAGACCTATGGGACGGTCGCCGAAAACAACGCGACGCCGATGAGCGGCGCGGATATGCGGGACGGCGACGCGGGCTACGCGGTCGAGTTGTATATCCCGTGGGCGTATTTCGGTTACGGCGCGGAGCCGCAAGCGGCGGCGGGGTACGGCAAGAATTATATCCGGCTGGGCTTGGGGCACCGCGACGCATGCAATACCGAGTACCGGAACGCCTTCCGCGAGGCGGGCGCAAGCGACTTGATCGAGAGCGCGAACAACCAATACTGCAACGGCATGATGCTGAACGCGCGCCCAAAGGTCGCGACCGAGGGCTTGGCACCGTCGCTGTACTCGTATCTGTACCTGTCGGGCGCGGGCAAGGGGGTCAACCCCTGCGCCCCCTCGCCGTCGGTCGTTTTGGACGGCTTTATGGAGGAGAGTTTTTGGGGGGACGCGGTGGATTGGCCGTTCGGCTCGACCTCGTCCCGCTCGCCCGTGACCGCCAAAATCAAATTGGCCGCCGAGGGCTTTTACGGCGGCGTATATATCGAGGACAGGCAAATTATCGGCCGCCCCGCGCAGGCGTTGGGGGATTTCGGGATCTTCGGCAACGACGCTATCGATATGCGGATCGCGGTCAACGCCGAAAAGGAAATGGCCGCGCTGCCCGCGAGCGCGGCGAAATTCACCGACAGCAAACTGATCGCGCTCGACCCCTGCGGCGGCGCGTATTTAGAGGCCTTGATGCCCGTGGGCCCGGGGCGCACGCTTAAACCCCAACCGTTCGCCTACGGCACGGCCGTGGACGGCACGGTCGGCTATTCCGAAACCTGCGGCGCGTCGGCGGCGGGGGCGGCGGGTTGGAGCAACGGCCGCTTTATCGCGGACACCGACGTCGGCGACGCAGACAAGGGCTGGGGCGTGGAGGTATTCGTGCCGTGGGCGACGCTCAACGTAACGCCGCCAATGCCCGGCGCGACATTGGAAATTCGGGCTTTAATCACGGTTTACGACAGGGGCGCGGATTCGACGGGCGCCGCGTGGGCGAACAGTTACATCAAGGAGGGTAGCCGGAACAGCGGCAACGCCACGGTTCCGCGCTCCTACTTCGCCGTGTCCAAGGCGTTTTAAACGGGGCGGGGCTGCGGGCTTGCCTTTTGCAAATTTGAACGGAGGGACGAATGAAAAGCGTTCGTTGTCTATTGATTGTTATAATCGGCGTTTTGACGCTTTCGGCTTGCGGTTCGCGCGGGGCCGCGCCGGACGGCGGGGCGGCGCAGACCGCGCCGCTCGCGCGCGCCGTCGCCGACGCGCATTGGGAGTCGGGAGCGTCCTATCGGCGCGAGGCGGCGGGCGGGGCCGCGCCTTCGGACAAGTATATGCTGTCCGCGCGCGTCAAACTGTCGGGCGGCGCGGCCAACTACCGCGTAGGGCTGGCGGCGGGTATCGGCAAGGCCGGCGAGAACGTCGATTTCCTCTATAATTCGGCGGGCGGCGAGTTTTCCTCGCTGGCCACGCTGTGGGGCGCGGACAGGCGCGTCGATCTTGGGCACCGCCGTATCGCGGGCGCGGCGGGCGACCCGTCCGCGTCGGGGCAGGGCGTCGTCATGGCGGTGATCCGCGACGGCGCGAGGTTCTATAACCTGATCGGCGGCGAACTTGTCCATATCCGCGAATTGGACTGCGGGCCGACCGCGCCGGGCTTCACGGTGTACAACTGCGCGGCGGACTTTACCGACGTTTCGATAGAGGGCGACGGCGCGGCCGTGGACGCGGCTGTCGGGGCGGCTCTCGGCGGGAAACACAACTTTACCTCGTCGGGGCATTACGCGACCTTCCCGCTGGTCGATACGGTATCGGGCGGTCAAATACAATTTAAAAACGCTTGCCGCGACAAAACGTTCGAGTACGCGCGGGTCGGGCTTGCGGGCGCGTACGCGGGCGACGTGGAAATCGAGTACACGACGGCCGGTCTGACGGTCAACCCCGCCTATGACGCGGCGGCGGAAACCGCGCATTACCCCAAAATCGCGCTCGTTTTGACCTACAACTCCGAGGTGACGGACTATATCTGTCTGGGCGTGTCCAAAAAACAGGACCGTTTGGAATTGGGGTTCTATTGGGATTTGAAGCCCTGGCACAACGGCGGGGATTTGACCGCCGACGCGTCGGCGGCGAGCGCGACGGATTGGGCGCGGGACGTGAAGGTCAAGGTCAAAATCGCCGATACCGGCCATTCCAAGGCGGTTCGGGTCTATGTCGGCGGCGTGCTGTTCGCCGCCCGCAAATCCACGTCCTACGGGCCGATGCGGATCGGTTTCGCGTCCGAATACGCGGCGGGGACGGTCAAGGACATCGCCGTAAGGGGGGACGCGGTATGAGGAAAGGGACAATAAGGGCGGTTATCCTGTGCGCTCTGCTGGCGGCTTTTTTGCCCGCGTGCGGCAAGGCCGGCGAGGGCGCGACGGTCGAGGGCGAACGGTTCTATACGCTGGAACTGGCCGCGCCGTCGGTCGATTTGTATACGTGGCAGCGCGTTGTTCTGCCCGCGCCGACGGCCGCCGCGCCGGACGGGAGCGACGTAACCGACAGGGTGCGCGTCGCGGTCAAATACGAGGACGGCTCGGTCTATGTCCCCGAACGCCTTTACGCGCCCGGATCCGAATTTCGGGCGGGGCGGGCGGGGCGGTATACCGCCGAGTACGCGCTCTATCATGAAAACGGCGGCGTCGCGGCCAGAAAAACCGCCGTTATCACCGCGTCCGACGAGGGCGACCCCGAATCCGGCATCGAGGCGGACGGGCTGATCGGCGAGGCGGCGTATTCGGAGGGCTTCCGAACCGGCTTGAACGGCAATATGACGGTCAAATACCGCTTTTCGCAGAAGGGCGTTTATTTGGGCGTGGACGTGAAAGACGGCAATTTGATTTACAACCGCTATGTGGCGGGGCGGTTCACGCAGTCGGACGGCTTCGAGGTTTACCTGAATTTGGGCGGCGGCGCGGACGACGTTTTGAACGGCCGCTGCTATCGGATACAGGTCAACGTCGCGGGCGACGTTTGGGTCGGCCAAGCCAAGTCGGGGCGCGTGGGCTTCGAGTTGAACGAACGCTTGCAGCCCCCGCGAGGAATCAATTATCACGGCACGCGCACGGAAGTAGGCGGCGGGATCTACGACCATACTTATCTCGATACCGACGAGGGCTATACCTGCGAGTTGTACCTGCCGTATCTGATGCTGGATATCGATCCGGCGACGCTGCCGGATACGGTCGGCATCGCCTTTTCGCATCGGGACGTGGCGAGCAGCCGCGCCGAGGAAATCCAGATGGGCGCGCCCTTCAACGCGTACTATTCGGACGTTCAACTGCCGGCGGGCGTGGATCAGGTCATTCACACCAACGGCTCGAACTATGTTTTAACGTCCTACGACGCGTACAGCGTGACCGCGCTTTATCGGAAACTGTATGTCAAGGGGACGGAAAGGACGGGGATTTGCGAGCCGCAAACCGCGCCGATGCTGAAAATCGACGGCGCGGCGGACGAGGCGGCGTGGGCGGGCGCGGCCGACGTTGCGGGCGGCCTGCCCGCCGGAATCGCGGCCAAGGCGTTGCTGCGGGAGGAAGGGCTTTACGTGCGTGTGGACGCGGACGACGCGACCGTCACGACGGGGCCGTACGAGGACATCGCGGCGGGCGACTGCGTGCAGATCAATATCGCGGCGGGCGAGACCCTCGGGCAAACCGAATTGCGGCAGGGGTACGGCATAGCCGCCAAATGCGTCGAGATCAATCCGGCGGGGCGGGTCAACCTGAAATACCTGAACAAGGGCGGCAGCGTTTTTTGGGGCGGCTTCGACTATAAAGCCAAGGCGGCCGAACGGGCGGGCGGGTACGGTGTGACGCTGTTTATCCCCGCGTATGAGTTGGGGATAACGCCCGACGCGGCGACGACGCCCAAACTGTGCATAGGCGTGGTTGACAACGGCGGCGGCGCGCCGTCCTCGGCGGCCGACTACGCGTATTCGTGCGACAGGGCGAACCCGGCGGCGTATATCGCGGCGGGACGGCAGGTCGGGCGATAATGGCTATGGAAGATGGAATGACTATGGAAGATGTAAGATGGAAGATGGAAGATGGGTTGTCGCGCGTTACTCGCGCGGGGACGCTTTCGCGCAGTGCGCAGTCCACAGTTAAGGATAAAGGACTATGCGCATAATGTGGGAGATTTCTCGACTTCGCTCGAAATGACATAAAATGCGCGGGGCGTTCCTGTGTCGGGTAGAGATTGCTTCGTCAGACGCTTTGCGCGTCTTCCTCGCAATGACATGCCGTGTTTGTGAGCAATGCGGGTCGTATACTCCCGAGTATCCGACGCTAATCACTTCCCCGCCTCGCCCGCCGTGCGGAAACTCCGACCTTAACTTCTCAATTCTCAATTCTCACTTCTATCACTACGGAGGTTTATGAAAATCAAAATGAACGCGTTAAAAAACGCCGCCGCGTATGTTCGGTTTAACTGCAAATGCGCTTTCGCGGCTTGTATCGCCGTGATGGCCGCGCTGCTGGCGTTCGGCGTCGGGGGCTCGCATTCGGGCGGGAGCGGGGCGGCGGCGAGCCAAAAGGCCAAGAACGTCCTCATGATTCAAACCGACCACGAATTGTTCTATAAGCACGGGACGGACGAGGACGTTTTTAAAATCAAACGCCCCGTATACGACCAATTCCGTTCGGAGGCCGTGCAATTTGCCAACGCCCGATCGATTTGCCCCCTGTGCTCGCCCGCGCGGCGCGCTATGCTGACGGCGGTGTACCCGCAACAGAGCGGCATTATGACCAACGCCACGGCGCAAACGCCCCTGCCCGTCGAAACCATGTACGACGTTTTGCTGGGCAACAACTTTTCGGCCAACAATATTTACTTCTACGGCAAGACGCATTACAGCGGCGACAAGATGCCCGACGACAACCCTGTCAAGACCTACGGCGTTCAGGGGTGGGCGGAGGACGGCTACGGCCAGCCCTATACGACGCAGAGGTACGCCCAGTATTTGCGGGACAACAACTATTTCGGCGCGCCGTCCGGCCTGCGGAACGGCCCCGTCATGATTTTGGAGGCCGATTCTTTGAGCCCCGGCGGCAGCCCGTACAAGGGCGAAACCTTTAAACTGGCCGACATGGGCATCATCACGGGCAACCAGTTCGGGATAGCGGTCACCCCGAAGGAATACCACGAGGCTTATTTTCTGGCCGATTTGGCGAGCAGCGGCTTGCGCCGGATCGCGAGCCGGAGCAGCCGCGACCCCTTCGTGATGTCGGTCAATATCTGGGGGCCGCACCACCCGTATTACCCCACGCCCGAATACGCCGATCTGTACCGCGACGCGGACGGCGTTTTGGGCGGCGATATTCCCGAATACCCGACCTTTTACGACGATTATTACAACAAGCCCGCCGTCTATGCGTGGGACAACCAGGTGCAGAGCGGCGCGAACCCCGGTATGCCCGCGCCCAATACCCGCGCGTGGGAGGATTTCCGCGCCTATATGGCGTTGGCCTACGCGCAGGCGACCATGGTGGACGACGCGATCGGCGGCATTCTGGACACGTTAAAGGAAACCGGCTTGGACGAGGATACCGTGGTGATTTGGACGAACGACCACGGCGACGCGCTGGGCTCGCACGGCGGGCATTCGGACAAGGAATGCTATTTGACGGAGGAAATCCTCGCCGTCAATATGACTATGCGCCACCCCGATTTCCCCGAATTGAAGGGGACGGCCAACGCCGCCTATGTCACGACCGTGGACGTTCCCGTGACGATTTTGGACGTGGTGGGCATGAAATTCAACAATCCCGACGTTTCGGGGATCAGTTTGGCCGGCCTGCTGTCCGGCGCGCAAAAGCCCCGCGACTATTTGACGGTGGTGACCAACGGCCACTATTCGGATACGCGCGCGAGGGGTCTGTATTACGACGGCTATATCTATTCGTATTACATGGACGACATCGACGAGTTGTACGACTTGAAAAACGACCCGTTTGAAAAGGACAACCTGATTTTCGAGCCGTCCGCGCAGGGGCGCGTCGCCCTGATGAAAACGATGCTGCGCGAGTGGCAGGTCCGGTATAAGGACAATATACCGTTGGTCAATTTGTAACGGTCATGAGGGAATGAAGGGATAGGGAATAGGGAATAGGGAATAGTGGTTAGTGGTTAGTGTCGGATAGAGTCATTTAAAGAAAAACAGATACGGGTCATTTTGAATGAACCGTAAAAAAGAAAGAGGAAAAAAACGATGAAAAAGAAAGTCATGTTCCTGTTACTGACGGCCGCCGCGACGCTTGCGCTCGCGCTGGCCGCCTGCGGCAAAACCGAGCCGATTCGGTACACCGTCGCGTTTGAAAGCGACGGCGGCGGGGCGTTCGCGGCGCAGGTTGCGGACGCGGGCGGCGAGGTGTCCGACCCCGGCTCGCCGACCAAAGCGGGCTATACGTTCGCGGGGTGGTATGAGGCGGAGGATTTTTCGGGGAACCCCGTGTCCTTCCCGTACACGCCGGCGGCGAGTTTGACGCTGTACGCCAAATATACGCCGAACGGGCCCGACGACCCCTACGCCGATCCGAGTTATCAACCGATTTCCTCCGCGCTGCCCGCGACGCTGTACTACGGCGTGGAAACCGATTTCACGCCCGACATAGATCCGGCGGGCGGGTACGCCCTGTTTTCGGCGGTCATCACCGGCCCGGACGGATTCTGTGAAGACCTCGACGGGGAGCGGAAATACACCTTTAACGCGGGGCAAATCGGCGCGGGCTATAAGGCCGCCTATACCGCCAAAAAGGGCGAGGCGGTGAGGACGCTGGAAAGGAATTTCAGCGTCGCCAACGCCGTTTCGACGGCCGGCGTCGCGGAGTCCTTTTATCTGGGCGCGCCCGCCGACCTGAGGCCGACGCTCGCCCCCGGCTGGCGTTTGAGCGGCGTAACCGTCGCCGACGCGTCCCAAAGCGAGGAAGCGGCGAATACGCCCGAGGGGTATACGTTCGCGGCCGAGGGCGTTTATACCGTTTCGTATACGGCGGACGACGGGGCGGGCGGCGAGAACGCCGCGTCCGTTACCGTTTTCGCGGACGCTTTCGAGGCCGCGACGGACGGGTATTCGGCGGATACGGCGACGGGCGCGCGCGCCCTGACGGCGACGCGCGAACCCGAATGGCGCAAGGCGTATTATTATCGGGAGTTCGAGGGCGACTATTCTTTTTCGGCGGCGGTCAAATTCACGACCGAAAGGCTGGAAGGGAACTATGATACCGCGCAGTGGCCGAAGGTGGGGATCGTCGGCGGCGCGGACGCGGCCGGCAACGAAATCGCGTTCTATTTCGACCCTAAAATCTCGAACTTGACGGACGGGCGCACGGGCAGTTACGTGACGGCGGCGGGCGGCGCGACGGCGTTCGGCGCGCCCTGCGGGCTGGATTCCGAAAACTTCAATACGACGGATAAGAAACTCGCCGCGAACACGGAATACACGCTGAAAGTCACGCGGATCGGGGACGACTTCTATTTTTACGTCAACGACGTACTGTATCAGGTGCGGGAGGCCGTGTTGAGCGGCCCCGCGCGGGCGGGCATTTGCGCCGCGCAGCAGGACGGCGTGTTTTGGGATTTCTCCTGCGAAACCGAAAACGTGGCGGCGGACGCGGGGCGGGTGCGCAAGGTAGGCGGCTACGCCAATTTCACCCATATCGACGCGCAAGCCGCCGACGGGATTTCCCTGCGGGCGGACGAGACAATTTACACGGGCGCGAAGAATATGCGTATCGGTTTCGGCGACGGCGTTTATGAGGGCGAGTTCGATTTGAGTTTCGATTTGAGCGGCCTTATCGCCGTTCCCGCCGAGCATTTCGGCGATTTGACGCCGAAACGGATCGTCGTCAACCTGATCCGCGCGGACGGTAAAACGGACGGCGTGGCGTTCGCCCTGCGGACGGACAACGGGAAATTCGGGTTGCAGTATATCAGCGGCGACGGCGGCGACTACGCCCCCTTGGCCATAGGCGGCGCGCAAGGGATCGTCAACGCGACGGCCGGCCACGACGTGAACGTTCCGGCCGGCTCGGGCGTTGACCCGTTGAGAATCGCGGAATTTGAAGCCTTGTGGAAAACGTCCTACGGGGTAAAGATAACGCGTCGCATAACGGACGGCAAAACGGTGCTGTCGGTTTATCTGGACGGCGTTTTGCAGGCGCGGACAAGCGGCGTTGCGGGCGTGGCGATGGCTTACGACGGCGATTACAAACTTGGGTTTACGGTCGATCAGTGGGGCGGCGTGATTGGAAACCTCGACTATGACGACGATCCCCAACCGCCCGCGCCGCCCGCGAGTTACGGGACGATCGGCGGAACCGCTAACGGCGCGTATACGTATACGGTAACGGGCGACGGGGCGAAAACGAGCGCGAATACCGCGCAGTTTTTGGCCGAAACGCTCGCCGACGCGTTCGAGGTCAAGTTTAAACTCGCCAACGGGCTTCTTGATTGGGGCGCTGTGGTCGGCACCGGAGCGGCGGCCTATCAGTTGGCGTCTAATTCGACGTTTATGCCGCTATTTATCTTTATCAAATACGGGGATACGGAAATGTACGATATTGTCGCGCTGGATTTCTCTACGGCTTCATACGTATCAACCGGCGGGGGGAATATCGGTACAAGCGCGAATAAAACGGATTCGTTTATCGCTTTACGGCTTAAAATCGGCGCGACATCGACCGTCGTTCAAGACGCGGACGAGTGGTGGACTGAAAAGTTTACGCCGTCAACCGACACGTGCAGTAAATTGGGCAACGGCGACGCGATTCGTATAGCGTTGAACCGCAGGATTGTCAAAGACGGCGACGGGACATTGAAAACCGAGTACAATGTTTCGTTTAACTTTATGACGACGCAAACGACCGATGTAACCTTTGCCGCAAAATCCGGCTATATCGGCGGCGCGGCGATTGGATTCGCGACTCAAAACACTAACGTAAGTTTGGGCAATATTTGGACGGGCAAAACGGTTAACTTCACCGAGGACGGTTTCACGACGGCGGTTCCCATTGATTTTACCGCTTCCGCGCAGGGGAATAAGGACGCTAACTCTCACGCCGACGGCACGCACGCATGGGCTTTCAAAAGCGTTGCCGTGTATAAAGCCGACGGCGAAGAGGTAACCGTTACAAGCCCCGGGGCGTTCCAATTCCCCGAGGCCGGAACGTATACGGTCGTTATCACGGCGGAAAAGAAGTTGAACAATTCGTCGGTTTATAAAACTTCGGTGTTTGCCAAGACGGTCACGGTAACGTGAGCGCGCAGTTAAAGCAGTGCACAGTGCACAGTGCATAGTCCACAGTGCACAGTCCACAGTTTCGGTCGGGGACATTTGCGCGTGGAGCGTTCCTGTGTTCGGTAGAGATTGCCGCGTCGCGCTTTCGCGCTCCTCGCAATGACCGTAAACGATTGCGCAAAGTACTTTATCCATTAACTGTGGACTGTGGACTGTGCACTATGGACTGTAAAAATTTCTGCGTCGCGCTCCTCGCAATGACTTGTAACAACGCCGCTATGTGACCGCGTCATATCTACCACGAGGCTTTGACGGTAATATCCTGCTTATAGTCCCCGAACCCCGAGCCGAACAGGTTGATACCGCCCTTGTAATACGCGTCGGCTTTTACGCCGATCTTAAAGGAAATGTGCGGGCAATTGTCCAATTTTACGTCGGCCGGAGTTGCGTCGCCGATTCGGTTGTGGTTGAGGAACGCGCCCTTTTCGGTGACCGTCCACACGCAGAGCATACCGTATTGGGTCAGGTTCTGCGGCCACCACGCGGGGTTGAGCGCGCCGGGGCGGCCGCCGAAATCGCCGGGGCAGCGCCACGTGCCGACCTCGGCGTCGTTGATCCAGAGCGTGATGTCGGACTTCCAGTCGTTGCGGTAAAAGGGGGCTTCCGAGCAGGCCTCGAAACTGATTTCCAAGCCTTTCAGGCGTTTGGGCAGGTTTTTGCGGCTGACGCGGTATTCGACGTAGCCGACGCCGAACCAAAGCAGTTGGGCGTTGAAATGCTCGGGGTTGAAAAAATTGTCCTCGTCGTTGTCCTGCCCTATCGTGTGCGAACCCGTGACCATGCCGCAGGACGGGGTGACCTTATAGGATACATATGCGCCGATCGGGACCGACAGCGCGATTTGGTTGCTTTTGACGTCCTTGGGGCGGAACAAGTCCACAATCACGCCGTCGCAGGAGCGCGAGCAGAGTTTGGATTTCCCCGTCTGGGTGTAGCGCGTTTCCACGTCGATTATGCCCGCCTCGCGCAGGATTTCCACGTTGAGCGCGGTGCTGGACATCGGCTGCTTTAAGGCCGTGGCGATTTCCTTGATGTTCAAACTCGCGCCCTGCAACAGTTTCACGATGTCCAGCCGCTGCGGCGAGGACAGGGCGCGGGCGACGTCCATCAGTTCATTGTCGTTGTCGATAGACACTTGTTTTTTGGGGAGCATGGAGCCGTACCTCTCTATCCGTCTATTATAAACCCCGCCGCCCCGTACTGTCAAGCGGATTGCAACCGTTACAAGAAAATTGGAAAAGTCCGCCGCCGGAAAAACTATTTTTTATAGAAGTATTGACAGAATGCGCCGTATAGGTTAAAATAGAGTCGTCGCGCAAGGTTGCAAGGATTTTGCGGAAAAGGCTTCGCGACGGCTCTGACACGGGTATACTATGAATTTTACGCCGAGAACGGAATATCCCCGCCCGCACTTCAAGCGCGGGCGTTACCAAATCCTCAACGGGGAATGGGAGTTTGCCTATGACGACGCGGAAACGGGCGTCGCGCGGGGGCTGGACGCGGGCGCGGCCGCCTTCGACCGAAAAATAACCGTGCCGTTCGCCTATCAGACCCTGTCGAGCGGAATCAACGAGCGGGATTTTCACGAGGTCCTTTGGTACAAGCGCGAATTTGCCCTTGACGAGGGCTTGCGCGAGGGCGGCGTGCTGCTGTGCTTCAACGCCGTCGATTATCAGGCCGACGTGTGGGTCAACGGGCGTTACGCGGGCGGGCATACCGGCGGCTATACCGCCTTCGAGTTGGACATTACCGATTTGGCACGGCGCGGGGAGGGCAATACGCTGGTCGTGCGCGCGACAGACCGCTGCGACGTGACCCAGCCGCGCGGCAAGCAATATTGGAAGCCCGCCCCCGACCGCTGTTGGTATCACGGTACGTCGGGGATTTGGCAGAGCGTTTGGCTGGAAGGGTTCGGCTCCGCGCGGATCGCGGGCGCGCTGCAAACCGCCGACGTCGATAAAAACGTCTTTTACACCGAGGTCGAAACGCGCGGCAGGGCGGACGCGCTGCGCATGACGGTTTCCTATGAGGGCAAGGCCGTCAAACGCCAAACGGTCAGTTTGGACGGGCGTTTCACCAAGGCGGCCGTGGAACTGTACGAGCAGGACTGCGTGGACGAAATCCACCTGTGGTCGCCCGAAGCCCCCAACCTGTATTATTTGACCTATGAACTTCTGGACGGGGACAAGGCCGTCGATCAAATCGAGACCTATTTCGCGTTCCGCAAAATCCACGCGGACGGGTCGGGGCGGATTTGCCTCAACAATAAAATCCTCTATCAGCGGCTTGTGCTGGATCAGGGCTATTGGGAGGACAGCGACCTTACGCCGCCGAGCGCGGCTGCCCTTAAAGAGGATATTCTGCTCGCCAAAAGCATGGGCTTCAACGGGGCGCGCAAGCACCAAAAGGTGGAGGACCCCTATTTCTATTATTACGCGGACACGCTGGGCTTTTTGGTGTGGGGCGAGATGCCCAGCGCGTACCATTACAACATGGCCGAGGCGCGCGGCATTACGGAACAGTACCTCGAACTCGTCAAACAGTTGTACAACCACCCGTCGGTCATCGTGTGGGCCCCGCTCAACGAGAGTTGGGGGACGCGCAAGATTTTGACCGACTGTATGCAGCGGGATTTTGCGCGGTCGCTGTACTACGCGACGAAGGCGGTCGATAAAACGCGCCTCGTCAGCACGAACGACGGCTGGGAGAACGTCACCGAAACCGATATAACCTCGATTCACGACTACGCCGACAGGGGCGAGGGCTTCAAATCAAAATACGCGCCCGACGGGATCGGCGACTTGTACGCCATGCAAAGGAAGCAGATCGCGCACGGCGAGCGGTACGCGGGGCAGCCCGTAATCCTCACCGAGTACGGCGGGATCGCGTTGGATGCGGACGCGAAAAACGGCGCGTGGGGCTATAACGGCGCGGCGAAAAGCGCGCAGGAATTTCTTGACCGGCTGGCGAGTTTGAACAAGGGCGTTTACGAGTGCGGTTTCGCGGGCTTTTGCTATACGCAGTTGACCGACGTGAAGCAGGAAGTGAACGGGCTGCTCGACAAATACCACAAGCCCAAGTTCGATCCCGAGGCGATACGGCGGCTGAACCTGCCGGCGGGCTTTTAATTTCGCCGCAAGCCTGATGACTCATGACGGAAGGGACGATATTTTCAATCGAGGAGTTCGCGGTATTCGACGGGCCGGGGATACGGACGGCGGTGTTTTTCAAGGGCTGCCCGCTGCGGTGCAACTGGTGCCATAACCCCGAGGGGTTAGAGCGCGCGCCGCAGGTCGTCCGAAACCCCAACGGGTGTTTGGCGTGCGGGAAATGCGCGCCGCTGCTCGGGGCGGGGAAAACGGCGGCAGAGGACGATTTGTGCGTATGCCCGCGCGGCCTGTTGCGGATTTCGGGCGCGGCGTACACGTCCGGGGCGTTGGCGGCGCGTTTACTGAAAAACGCCGATATCTTGAACGCGAACGGCGGCGGGGTGACGTTCAGCGGCGGCGAGTGCCTGATGCAAGCGGGCTTTTTAGAGGAAACGCTGGAACGCTTGCGCGGGAAAGTCCACACGGCGGCGCAGACTTCGGGCTTTGCCGAGGCGGGCGCGTTCGATCGCGTGATCCGCAAAACCGACCTTGTGATGTTCGACCTGAAAGTGATGGATCGGGCGTTATCCAAAAAATATACGGGGCAGTACAACGACTTGATTTTGGAAAACTTCGCCGCGCTGAAAGCGTCCGCCGCGCCCTTTATCGCGCGGGCCCCGCTGATACCGGGCGTGACCGACACGGAGGAAAATTACGGGGCGATACTCGCGGCGGTAAAGGGCTCCCGCGCCCTGCGGGTGGAATTGCTGCCCTATAACAAGATGGCGGGGGGCAAATACAAACTTGCGGGGCGCAAATTCGAGCCGATGTTCGACGAGGGAGTTGCGCCGCGAATCGATACGGGGCTGTTCGAGAGGAACGGGATAGAGGCGAGCGTGTATTAAAGGTAAAAGGTAAGAGGTAAGAGGTAAAAGATGAGGTAATAGGTAATAGATAAGGTGTAAGAGGGAAGGCGCGGGCAGCGCGCGAAACAGGGTATACCCTGTTTTTAATTTCAAGCCTTGCTTGAAATTAAAGGGGATTTTGACGGGCAAAAAACGCGGAAAAAAAAGGGAATCGATATGACCGACAGAGTGCGAAAAATTTATGACAGGCTGATTGCCCGCGAATACAGGAATTTGCGGAGCGATGCGGAATACGATTTCGCGGCGGAATTTGCCGCCGCCGGGCTGCCGCTCGAAACGCGGGCGGGCTTGCGCCTGCTGCGGCTGGCCGAGGCCGAAAGGGCCGTTATGTTCCCCGGCGACCGGATCGGCTTTTTGCGGACGGTCAAGCGCGTGCCGCCGCTGCAAACCGCCGCCGAATGGGAAACAATCCATAAAACGCGGTTCGTGTTCGACGGGGCGCAGGTCGGCAATATTTCAAGCGATTACGAGTACACGCTGAACGTCGGCCTGGAAACGCGCCGCGCCGAAATCGTTGAGCGGTTAAAGGGCGTACAAGAGGGCGGCAAGGCCTTTCATTTGCTGAACGCCATGTTGACTTCTATCGAGGCGGTTTACGTCGTCGCCGACAAGTACCGCGCGGCGGCGGAAAGGGCGGGGGCGCGGGAACTGGCCGCCGCCCTCGGGAATGTGCCGCGCAAAGGGGCGGGCGGCTTTTACGAGGCCCTCGTGTTCTTCCGCATTTTGAACTTCGCCTTGTGGCTCAACGGCAACAAGCACAACACGGTGGGGCGGTTCGACGTTTACATGCGCCCGTTTTACGATAAGGATATTGAAACGGGCAAATTAACCCGCGCCGCCGCGTTGGATTTATTGGAGGAGTTTTTCATCTCGCTGAACTTCGACGCGGATTTGTACCCCGGCGTACAGCAGGGCGACAACGGGCAGAGTTTGGTACTCGGCGGCATGGGCGCGGACGGCGGCGAGGTTTTCAACGGTTTGTCCCGCCTGTGTCTGGAAGCGTCGCTGGAACTCAAACTGATCGACCCGAAAATAAACCTGCGCGTCAATAAGGGCACGCCCGACGAGGTATACCGTTTGGGCACGGAGTTGACCAAGCAGGGGTTGGGCTTTCCGCAGTACTCCAACGACGACGTTGTGATCCCCGCCTTGACGAGATGGGGCTATGAGGAGCGCGACGCGCGCGATTACGTCGTGGCGGCGTGCTGGGAATTTATTATCCCGAAAGTCGCGATGGATATCCCCAACATCGACGCGCTCAACTTCCCCGACATTGCGAACCGCGTTATACGGGACAAACTCGCGGCGGGGGGAAACTTCGACGAGATTACGGAAGGGGTCAAGGCCGCTATAACCGCCGACGTTGCCCGAATCGCGGAGTCGGTCAAGAACATCTTTGTCGAGCCGTCGCCGTTCCAATCGGTTTTGATGCGGGACTGCGTGCGGGACGCGCGGGACGTTTCGGAGGGCGCGAAGTACAACAACTACGGCATTCACGGCGCGGGAATCTCCAACGCCGCCGACGCGCTGGCCGCCGTCCAAAGGACGGTGTTCGAGGACAAGACGGCCGCGCCGGACGAACTGCTCGCCGCGCTGGACGCCGATTTTGCGGGGTATGAAAAGTTGCGCGGGAAACTGCTCGCCGCGCCCAAGATGGGCGACAACGACGACTGTGCCGACGGTTTGGGCTGTATGCTGGCGGACGCGTTCGCCGACGCTTGCGCGGGTCTGAAAAACGAGAGGGGGGGCATTTTCCGGCCCGGCACCGGCACGGCCATGTACTATATATGGTTTTCCGAGAGGCTGCCCGCCACCGCCGACGGGCGGAAGCGGGGCGAGCCGTTCAGCGCGAACTATTCGCCGTCGCTGTCGGCGCGCTCGAAGGGCGTGTTGTCGGTGATCCAATCCTTTACGAAGCCCGATTTGCAAAGGGTGTGCAACGGCGGGCCGCTGACCTTGGAATTTCACGACACCGTGTTCCGCAACGGCGAGGGGACGCAAAAGGTCGCCGCGCTGGTGAAGGCCTTTATCGCGAGGGGCGGGCATCAAATGCAGTTGAACGCGGTCAGCCGCGCCGCGCTGCTCGACGCGCAAAAACACCCCGAAAAGCACCGCGGCCTGATCGTGCGGGTCTGGGGGTGGAGCGGGTATTTCAACGAACTGGATATCGCCTATCAGAACCATATTATCAAACGATTGGAATTTACCGCGTGAGCGGCGCATAGCGGCGTTGATGCGGACTACGCTCGGCAAATCGGCGAGGTCATGTAGTTCAATACACTCTCTCGCCGTTTGCCGACTGTTGTCCGCCTGAACGCTGCTCTGTGCCGCTCACGGGCGCGACGCTTGTACAGTCCCGCGTGAGTTAGGGAACCGACATGCGCCTATTAAAAAAAAGCAACGAGGAGGTTTAAAAAACGATGATTAAAAAATTGTGTATGCTCGCGTCGGCGTGTTTGCTGATACTGCCCGCCGCGGCTTGCGTGTCGGGCGAGGGAAGCAAAGGGTTGACGAAAGGGACGGCGATGAATACCGCCTTTTACAACCCGCTGCGGATCGAGGCGCAGATGGGCGACCCGTGGCTGACCTATCACGAGGGGTATTATTACTACACCTGCTCGGAGGGCGCGCAAATCCGCGTCACCAAATCGCCGTGGATGACCAACCTTGTGCGCAAGGCGGGCGACGAAACGCAGACCAAAACGATCAAACGCCAGCAGCAGATGGGCGTGGTGGAAATCTGGGCGCCCGAGGTGTTTTTTTTCGAGGGGTATTGGTACGTTTACTTCACCGCGACATTGGACGGCGATACGGACGCGAAGGACGCGGGCCGCCGCACCTACGGTATCAAGAGCAGGACCGCCGACGCGATGGGCGAATGGGGCGACGCGGTTGAAATCGAGTTGCCCATGGATTACCGCTCGATCGACGCGACGTTTATGGACTACGGCGGCAGGCAGTATATCGTTTGGTCCGGCTGGCCGAACGCCGTGAACGGGACGGGGGCGGAGGCGTACCTGCAATGCCTGTACATTACGGAACTGGAAACGGGCAACCCGCTCAAAGCCAAAAGTTTGGAACCCGCCGCCCGCGTGGAACTGTCGCGCCCCGACTATGATTGGGAAAAATTCAACAGCCCGCAAAACGAGGGGCCGGCCGTCGCCTACGCGCCCGAAACGGGTAACCCGTCCGTCTTGTACGCGGCCAGTTACAGCGGCGGCGACAATTACTGCATCGGCTATTTGGAATTTACGGGCGGCGACATTCTGCAAAAGAGCGGTTGGCGCAAGGGCGAAAAGCCGCTGATGCAGACCGACATGGACTATTCCGAGGTCATCGCGCCGGGGCATTGCTCGGTCACGCGCTCGCCCGACGGCAAGGAAACGTGGATCATGTACCACGCCGCCAAAAAATCGGGCGCGGGCTGGGACAGAATGGCGCGGCTGCAAAAAATGACGTGGGCGGGCAACACCCCGACGGTCGAACGGATTGACAGGCTGACCGCCGAAGTCCCCTTGCCGTCCGGCGAAACGGTCAACCGCGTGCGGTACGAGGCCGAGGACGCGGATTTGACGGCGAACTGCGAAAAAATCGAGTTTTCCGAGTACGACGGCGGCAGGAAATTGTTCGACTACGCGTCGGGCGGCTACGCGATCAACCTCGGCGGCGAGGACGATAAAATCACGTTCAACTTCGACGTTCCCGAAAACGGCGACTATTTGATTTATCTCCGCTATTCCAATTTTCAAGGGGCCTCGACGGTTATAGCCGCCGAGGTCAACGGCGAGGCGGTTTCGGTTTACGCGCCGCTGACCAATTTCAACGATTCCTTTTCGACAACGGGCTTTTACGCGACGTGCTATAAACGACCGGACAAGCCCAACACGCTGACGGTCAAGGCGGACAAGGCCGTGTATATAGATTGCGTGATTGTGGATCGGCTCGGGCGGTGAAAGACTATGGAAGAGGGAAGAGGGAATGGCTATGGAAGATGTAAGATGGAAGATGGAAGATGGAAGATGGGTTGTCGCGCGTTACTCGCGCGGGGACATTCAATCAAACCTGTAAAGCAGTCCACAGTGCACAGTGCACAGTCCACAGTTTCGGTCGGGGACGTTTGCGCGTGGGGCGTTCCCCTGTCGGGTTGAGATTGCCGCGTCGCGCTTCGCGCTCCTCGCAATGACCGTAACGATTGCGCAAAGTACTTTAATCCATTAACTGTGGACTGTGGACTGTGCACTGTGGACTGTAAAGATTGCCGCGTCGCGCGTTCCGCGCTCCTCGCAATGACCGTAACAATTGCGCAAAGTACTTTAATCCATTAACTGTGGACTGTGGACTGTGCACTGTGGACTGTAAAGATTGCCGCGTCGCGCTTCGCGCTCCTCGCAATGACCGTAACGATTGCGCAAAGTACTTTATCCATTAACTGTGGACTGTGCACTGTGCACTGTGGACTGTGACTGTGCGCTGTGCGCAGTCTAATCTCACGAAACTCTAATCATACGGAACCTAAAAAAAAAGCAGGAGGATAATTAAAGATGAAATCTGTCAAAAAAGGAATCGCGCTGCTGCTCGCGCTGGCGGTCGCGCTCGGCGCGTTGGCGGCCTGCGTAAACGGCGGGAAAAAGTATTACGATTACTATACCTTCGATACGTCGGGGATTCCCGCCGAAATGCTGATGGGCAAAACGGTCGGGGTCGAACCCGTCGTCCGGAATTTGGGCGAGGCCGTCGAAAACCCGCGCTATTCGGTCGTTATCTCGTCGGACGGCGAGGACCGCACCGCCGACTGCTACGACGCGGAGGCGAAAACCTTTACCCCCGACGCGGTGGGCGACTATGCCGTCAAATTTACCGCCCTCGACGCGGACGGCCGGGCGAGCAAAGGGGAGAACGGCGAGGAATTTACCAAGACCGCCGATATCGCGGTCGTCACGATGGGCTTCGCGCCGATCAACAGCGCGGGCGCGGACGTTACGACCGTCGAGGAAAGCGGCGTGACGAAACTCGTGTTCGGTTCGTCCTACGCTTCCGCCAAGGTCAATTCCAACCAGTACAAGGTCACGGGCGTAACCTTTAAGGGCGACTATCGGATCACCTATAAAATCGAGGCCGTAGACTATGCGGCCGCGGACGTGGACGGCATTTATTTCGGGGTCGAGCGGCAGTCCGACGACAGGTACGACGATTCGATCAAACTCAATTTCGGCGGCGGCGATTTCAGCGCGTACTTTTGGAACGCGGGCGGCGGTTCCTTCGGCGACGGCTGGAAGCCGTCCCCCGTGCAAGGGTGGGCGGACACCGTGCAATCGGCGACGGGCGGCTTCGGCGTGGAAAAGAACGCGACGCATTACGTGACCTTTTCGCGCCATCTCGACGCGGCCAAGGAAAAGGCCTACTACGCGATAGAGTACGACAACGTGCCGTTCGTCGGCATGTATATCGGGGGCAACTTTACCGATTACATCAAAAACGTTTGGGTTCAGAGCATCGGCGTAGCCTGCAAGGTGTCCGTCTATGAATACGACGAGATCGCGCCCTACGCCGCCGAGCCGGGTTTGACCCTGTCCTACGATGCCGCCACGCTCGGCGAATCGTTCGACCTCGCGTCGGGCGTAAGATTGGACAAGGACGCTTTCAATTATCAGGGCCTGTACCCGATCGGGTATTCGGTCAAAGACCCGTCGGGCGCGGCCGCCGCCGTAGCGGACAAAAAATTCACGCCGGCCGTTGCGGGCGAGTACGACGTGACGGTCAGGGCGACGAATTTCGGCGGCTTCTCGACGGTCAGGGACGCGAAACTGCGGGTCGGCAGTTCGTTCGGCGTGCCTATGGAAAACGCCTATGAAAAGGGCGAGCCGATTCACGTAACGCCCGTCTATTCGCAGGGCGCGACGGAGACCGAAAAGGAAAGCGTAACCCTTGAAATTTTGAAGGGCGGCGTTGCGTCGGGGATTGTCCCGACGGGCGACGGCAAGGCGGGCTTTACCTTCCGCGTCGGCGAGGGCGGGCAATATACGGCTAAATTCACGATGAAGGGCGCGTACGGCAACACGGTCGTAAGGGAGTATGTTTTCGGCGTCGCCGAGCCCGACGTTCCCGCCCCCGTCGTTTCGTTCGCGGGCAACACGGCGGTAAGCAAGACGAATTTGGGCGTGATTCTGGACTATTCGGTTTCGGACGAGACCGACGGGGATTGTACGAAAAACGCCGTCGTTAGGGTTTGGCGGGGCGAGGACAAGACGGGGGACGAAGTGACCGATTCGGTTATCTTTGATAAAGCAAACGCCACCGCCAATAAGGCGACGACCAACACGGAGAACTATCCCACCGACCCCGAATACTTTACGCGGGCGGGCGACATGGTTTATAAAATATTCCGCCCCAACGCGCCCGGCAAATATTATATCGAGGTCGGCTACGTCAACAGCCTCGGCGCGGCCGGCGCGGCCTCGCATATCGTCAACGTGTCCAACGGCACGAACGAGGTTTACGGGTATTCGCTGGAAGGCTCAAAGAATCTGGACAAAATCGCGGTGGGCAAGGACGGCACGGTCATATTCGACGCGGGGATCGACGGCACGGGGAACGCGACGCTGACGCGCGGCGATCTCGGCGCGGCGATGTTCGCGGGCAGTTGGGAAATGAGTTATTACCTGACCGACCTTGCCTACGGGGCGCAGGGCAAATTCATGACGACGCTGTATCTGGCCAAATCCGACGACCCGGCCGCCGCTTTGATTTGGGACGACGTGGCCGTGGGCGGCAATATGAACAACGACTTGTGGGGCTTCGAGGCCAATATTTACGGCACGGGCTGGACAACCTATGAGTGGCGCGGCGTGTGGCAGGACGAGACCGACGCGTTCAAGCACCCCGGCGCGCCCGAAAAGGACAGGCTGGGAACGGAGTACAACGATAACGGCTTCCGCGAGGCGCCCGGCTATGTCCAATACGGTTTCGGCACGCACAAGTACACGGTGCGGTACGTCGTCGCGGCGGACACGGGCGCGGTGACCGTGGGCTACTATATCGACGACGTTGCCGAGGCGCGGCACGAAACGGCGGCCGCGCACAATAAGTACAGCGTTTTGACGGGCGTAAAACTCTTTTCGGAGAGGCAGATGAGCGGTATCATGACGGGCTTGACGTTTAAGGATTTGCCGTAAAAGTACCGTTGGCAAGCGGCGGCGGTTTCATCGGGCGGAGCCGCTCGACAGAGGTTTCGCAACAACTCAAATTAAGAAAAACACGGAGGGTTTAAACTATGAAAAGATTCAGGATTTTCGGATTGGTCGCGGCGGCGGCGTTCGCGCTGGCGGGGCTTGCCGCTTGCGGCGGGAACCCCGACCCCAACGCCGAGGGCAAGACCGCCATCGAGTTCTGGGGCTGGGGCGACGCGGCGGAGATCGCCGTCTTTAAGGGATTGGTGGACGCCTACAACGCTTCGGCGCGGGAGGTGTACGTCAACTTCACCAAAAAGCCCAGCGCGACCTACGACACCGACACGGCCACGCAGATGAACAGCCGCAAGCCGCCGGACGTCGTTTATTCGGCCGATTCCGTCGTCAAAAACTGGGCCAAAAACGGCTATATCGAGGACTTGACGCCCTATATCGCGGCGAGCGGGTTCGATTTGGACGACCTGTGGGATTCGCAACTCGAACGGTTCCAATTCGAGACCGACACGTTCCGGCATACTTCGGACGCGCCGATTTGGGGCTTGCCGAAGGATTTAGGCCCCACGGCGATCTTTTACAACAAGGACGCGCTGAACGCCGTCGGCGTGACGGTCGTGGAAAACATGCCGATCGAGCGGGTGGGCGACGAGGACGAGAAGCATGGCTACTATGTCAAAGACGGCCAAAAATACTTCAACAACTCGATCCCGATGACGTGGGAGGAGTTGGAAACGCTGTCCGGCCTGCTCACAAAATCCCAAAACCCCGCGTCGCCGACCGATTACGGCTTTTACTGTTCGTGGTGGTTCATGTTCGGTTGGAGCGTGGGCGGCGACGTTTTGAAATTCGTCCCGTCCGACGACCCCGCCTATAAGGGCGGCTGGTGGGAGTTCGGCCTGAACAACCCCGCCAAGAATTATATCAAGGACGGCGAATTTGTCGCCGCCGGCACGCCCGGCGCGGTCGAACTCCCGAGCGTCAAGGAGGCGTTCGAGTACTGGATAAGTTATTCGGCGGGCAAAGGGATTTCCCCCAAGCCCAATGAAATTTCGGTGAAAAGCACGCTGTTCACCGACGAAAAGACGGCTATGCTGGTGGAAGGGCGTTACCTTGTGCCGGAACTGCGGCGCGACTGCGGTTTCGAGTGGGACGTCGCGCCGCTCGCCAAGCACAGGGACGGCGTGGAGGCCGGCCACAGCGGGGGCATGTGCCTGTCCGTCCCCAAAAAATCCAAGAACAAGGACGCGGCCTATCAATTCATCGAGTACCTGTCGGGCGCGGAGGGGCAGGAAGCCCTGATCCCGTCGGGCTTTAACGTGCCCAACCAAAAGAGTTTGGCCGGCAGCGATAAGTTTCTGATCGATACGGAGCCGCCCTACAACAACGAGGTTTTCGTCCGCGCGGCGCAGGTACAGCGCGGCGGCGACTGGACGTTTATGCCCGACGACGCGTGGATCGAGGAATGGGCGCCCACCCTGAACGGCGACGTGCTGAACGGCGCGAAAACTCTGGACGACCTGTACGCCCTCGTGCCGGCGGTCAACGCGAAACTGAAAACGTATACGAAGAAATAGACGGGGCGGTATTGCGCGATTGTGCGGGGGGAAACCTTGTTGTAACAAGGTTTCCCCCCGCGCCCCCTTTCCAAAAACTTTCAACATATAAGGAACGCCGCGCACCAACCTCTGTCATTTCGACCGGAGTGAGGGGGCAAAACCCCCGAACGGAGCGGAGAAATCTCCGACCTTATTGCGCAAAAAACAAGTCATTTTGAACGAAGCGAAGAATCTCAACCGCTTACCGATTAGTACTCTTATCCGATATTTCTTTTTTG
Organism: Clostridiales bacterium; assembly: GCA_031263605.1. Lineage (GTDB taxonomy): Bacteria > Bacillota > Clostridia > Christensenellales > DUVY01 > BNZQ01. The sequence goes on from JAISFM010000134.1 coordinate 67,565, forward strand.
GCCGGACTATTTTCTTCTTATTGGGCTTGCGTGACGGGCTTCCTTAAAGAAAAATGTCCGTTTAGAAAAATGTCCGTAATTTATCATGGAAAATCATATTTACAAGGCCGGAAAAAAGACGGCGAAAAACAATGTAATCGGCGCGCTCCTCGCGTCGCCGCCCCTGATCGGGCTGCTGCTGTTTACGGCGGTGCCGCTGGTCTTTTCCCTGCTTCTGTCGTTCAGCGGGCTGAAAGGCTTCGACGTATCCGATATGCGGTTCTTGCCGGCGGGCGAACTTTTCGCCAACTATAAGACCGTTTTGGCCCACGGCCTTTTTTGGAAAAGTTTGTTGAACACGCTGTACGCGGCGGCGGCTTTGCCTTTGTCGATCGTTCTGGCCCTGCTTCTGGCGCAACTCCTCAACCAAAAACTGCGGGGCAAGAAAATTTTCCGCACGCTGTACTTTATCCCGTTCGTTTGCTCTATAATCGCCCTCACGCAGATGTGGCGTATGCTGCTCAATACCCAATACGGCATTCTCAACGAGTTTTTCGGGGCGTTCGGGATCGCGAAAATCAACTGGCTGGGCGATTCCAAATACTTCATGCCCTCCATGATCGTCATGGGCGTGTGGCAGACGATCGGCTTTAATTTCATCCTGCTGTCCGCCGCGCTCACCAACGTCAACCCCGGCTACGGCGAGGCGGCCAAGGTAGACGGCGCGGGCGCGTGGACGCGGTTTTGGCGCATCACCCTGCCCGCGCTCACGCCCACCCTGTTTTACCTGCTGGTCATGGGGCTGATAGCCTCGTTGCAGGAGTTTACGCGCTTTCAGGCCATCAACCAAACCGTTCCCGGCGGGCCCGACAACGCGGGCTTGACCGTCGTCTATTACATGTACCGCATGTCGTTCGAGCAGAATATTACCTACGGCATGGGCCCCGCCAACGCCGCCGCGTGGCTGCTGACGGCCGTCGTCATGCTGATAACCTTCCTCAATTTCAGATTGTCCAAAAAGTGGGTGAGTTATGACTGAAACCGCCGCGAAAAAAAGGCGCGGCCGCGTGTCCCGCGCCGTCAAATCGACGTTTTCCTACGCCGTCCTGGCGGCGTTCGCGCTCGCCTTTTTGATCCCCTTCTACATCATTTTGATCACGTCGTTCAAGGCGACCAACAGGCTGGCCACCTCGACGCCGTTCGTATGGCTGCCCGCCTTCCGCGACCTCGGCTGGGACGGGTATAGGAACCTCTTTACCGAATACACGGTTACCAAGACGGGCGCGAGCATGGTGCTGACGGGCGTCAAAAACACGTTCCTCGTCGCCGTGCCGGTCGTTTTTGTCGGGATGCTGGCCTCGTGCGTATCGGCCTACGCGTTCGCCAAGATCGATTTCCGGTTAAAGAAAACGATGTTCGGCGCGCTGCTCTTTTCGATGATGCTGCCGGGGATCGTGTTGCTGATCCCGTCCTTTGTCATTTTCGACTTCCTCTATTTGACGGACACGTTTTTCCCGCTCATTGTGCCGGCGATGTTCGGCTCGGCGGCGGGCGTGTTCTTTTTGCGCCAGTTTTTTTCGGGCATTCCCGACGAGTTGCTGGACGCGGGGCGGATCGACGGCATGGGCCACGCCCGCATTTTCCTTCAAATCATGATCCCGCTGTCCCTGCCCGCGATTTTGGCGCAGGCGGTTTTGGGCTTTATCGCCTGTTACAACGATTACCTCAATCCCTTGATTTACCTGCGGCAGGAGGAAAAATACACCCTGCAAATCGCGCTGCAAATGTTTTCCGGCGGCAACATGACGCATCTTCCCACCGTCATGGCGGGCGCGGTCTTGGCTCTAATTCCCACAATCGCCGTCTACCTCGTCGCCCAAAAGTATTTCGTCGCCGGCATCACCATGTCGGGCTTGAAGGCGTGAATCCGCAATCGTGCCCTGAACGCTCCTTTAAATCGGCGCGGGTATCCCGTTCACGCGGCCTAATTATAAAAACTGCGAAATGCAACGGTTTTTTATATACGCAACAGTCAATATATTGCGGTACCCATGGTTAGGCTGCGTGAACGGAAGCCCATGCAAATCAAAAGACCCGCGCCTTTTGCTGTCGCGGGTCTTGTAGCATAACGACATAAAATTGAATTTACAGGTAATCAAACATAAAATTAAATTTACGGGCAATCCCGCTTGACAGAACGAAAAGAATGCGCTATAATAACCCATATATTACGATAAAGCGGGGAAGTTTAGTGCGAAGGTGGTTTAGCTCAGTCGGGAGAGCGCTTGCTCCACACGCAAGAGGTCACAGGTTCGAGCCCCGTAACCACCACCAGTGTCGTCAGAGTTTGAACACCCGATACATTTTCGTAAAGGGTGTGGCAGGCTTTGTCGTAAAAAGACCGGAGTAGGTCAAGTCAAGGAAATAGGCTGTTTCGTCGATAGGACGGGACGGCCTTTTTCCTATGTTCCCGCACCGCTCTAATATATTTATAGCATTTGAGTTGATTTGCGTCAAAGGGACGCCTATGAGATTGTTTATGCCGGATTGGCGGATTTTAAGCCCGTTTATCATTGAATAAGAATTGAACGGCCTATACTACGGTCAAGCCGCCGTTACCGTTTATCCAAGTTGCAATTTGATAATATATCCTTTCCCGCCGTTCAACGGCTGTTGACGAAGGGTACGGCACGGCCGGGGCGGTGTAAAGCAAGCGGGGCGCGTCGCCTGTCCATCCTTTGATTTTACGTCAAAGAGGATTAAGACAGGCGACGCGCCCTTTTTGCGTGCCGCAAAAATTTTTCTGCATAAGCCCCAAACTCTCTTTTCACCTTATCTCCGAAAAACTCCCCTGCGGGGTTGCTTTACACCGCCCCAACCGTGCCGTGGCCGAGGGGCAACAGCCGTTGAACGGCTAGGAAAAGGAGATTAAGAACTATGGACACGACACAAGGCAACGATAGGCGCGATGGGTGGCTGAGCAAGGACGGGGTTATCACGGCGGAGAATGTGAGGCGCAAAGGCGAGTATACGGCCATATGCGCCGTTAAGGGCAGGCTCGGCTATGAGGCTAGCCGATTCATGCAAGAAACATACCGCAATTTAATCCGGGACATGGATCATTTTGACGATAAGGGCTATGCGCTGACGGACAGTTACGACATAGCGCAAGAGGCGATCGGTTTTTTATGCGGCTATATCGGGCGGAAACTGACCGATACCGTCA